>QWHP01000255.1 GCA_021404985.1 Actinobacteria bacterium ATB1 | reverse complement strand
CAGCCGAACGTCGGGATGTTGCGGTCCGCGAGGTAGGAGGCGCCGGCGAAGATGGGGGTCGCCACAGGGATGACGGCGAAGACCTTGTCCTCCTCGATCAGGGCGCGGACGCTCGAGAGGTTCTTCGAGGCTTGGGTGTTGTCGTCGTACTCCGCCACAAGTCGGAGCATCCGTCCGTGTACCCCTCCCTGGCCGTTCACCATCTCGAAGTACGCCTTGACGCCGTCGAACATGTCGCCGAAGTTGTCCCCCACCGGACTCGTTATCGATGCCACCCCACCGACCCTGATCTCGGTCTCGGACACGCCCGGGGCCTCTTCCGAGGCAGTGTCGATGCCGGCCCACGCGTTCCCGCATGCGGCGAGGACGAAGGCCATCGAGACCGCCCATGCGAGCCTCCACGGGCGTCTGGTCGAGGTAACACCACTCATCACTACTCGGGTTCTCCGTGCGCCATCCGGTTCCTGTACACCTCGCCGGGTCCCGTCAAAGGGTGACCACCATCGAGCCCTTCTCGGTGAACGTTGTCTCCCCGAGGTACTGCAGAGCACCGGCGGGGAGGGTCCGGGAGTTGATGTCGCGGTCGTGCCTCAACGGCATTCCGTCGGATGCACGGAACCAGTGGTGCTCCGTGTTGTGAGGCTCGAACGTCTTCACCCACCCTGGGGCACCGGGATTCTCGGGCACCATCACCTGCTTGAACTCGTCGCCGGCGTCTCGCGACAGGAACAGGCCCGCGCTGGTCGCCGCGGCAACCAAGTCCGCCTGCGTCGGATGCACCGCGAGCTCGTGGAGCTCGCCGAACACATCGGGGCCGTGGTCATGACGACACCCGGGGCACGCGGGATCTTCCCGGAAGACCATCCGCTCTCGGTGGGCATGGGGTTCCCGTGGGGCTCCCCCGTCCATCTGCAGTCCGACGTCATCCTTGCGGTGGGTACCCAGATCGGCGAGACCATGCAGTTCCTCATGCCCCCAGGGTGGGCGGGACCGGCAAGCCAGAAGCTGATCCACCTCGACGCCGATGCGACGAACATCGGCGCCAACAGGCCGACGGACATCGGCTTGGTCGGAGACGCCAAGGCCGGTCTCGCTGCGCTTGCGGACGCACTCCGCGCGGGGACGCCCCCACGGCAACCGGTCGAGGCTGCGTCGTCGTACGCACGTGACTACCAGCTCCTCAAGCGTGGGCTCGTGGACAACTACGGGTCGGTCGATTCGTCCCCGGTGCACCCGGGTCGTCTCGCCGCCGAGCTCGTCACCTTCCTTCCGGAGGATGCGATCGTGTGCGTCGACGGTGGCAACACCGGACTCTGGGCGCATCTGTCTCTGACGTTTCGCCGGCCGCGATCCCTGCTCTGGACGGGGCACTTCGGCCATCTCGGAACCGGGCTGCCATACGCGATCGGCGCCAAGCTCGCGAGACCGGACCGGCCGGTGTTCCTCTTCTCGGGTGACGGAGCGTTCGGCTTCAACCTCCAGGAGCTCGAGACCGCCGCCCGCGAGAACGTGAAGCTCGTCGCCGTCGTGAACTGCGACTCCGCCTGGGGGATGGAGGTCATCCACATGCAGAAGGTCGCCGGGACGAACATTGGCGTAGAGCTCGGCCCCGTCAGGTACGACCAGGTCGCCAAGGGGCTGGGCTGCCACGGGGAGTACGTGGAGAGCTCCAGCGACCTGAGGGGAGCCCTCGAGCGCGCACTGGCAACGGACCTTCCTGCTGTCGTCCATGTCGCGGTCGACTCCGAGGAGAACACGAATCCGCCCGGCCTCGACGACTTCACGTCGATGTACGCAGCAGAGAACACATGACCGGGGGCAAGGTCTTCATCACAGGTGGGTCCGGATTCATCGGGCGTGCCCTCGCACGTCGCTACAGGAAAGAGGGTTGGGACACCTGCGGCGTAGACCTCTCCGGCGACCGGGAGCTCGACGTCGATGCGGCCGACATCAGCGAGATCGGACCCTGGCAGGAGATGGTGGCGGGGGCGGACACCGTGATCCACACGGCCGCATTGGTGTCGAACACGGCCACACTCGGCGAAGCGTGGGCGGTGAACGTGCGGGGGACCCGGAATCTCCTCGAGGCCGCAGCGTCGGCCAAGGTCCGAAGATGCGTCGTGTTCTCCTCCGGTGCCGTCTACTCGTCGCACCGCGACGGGGTCGTGGACGAGAACCGGCCGGTTCGGCCCTCGGGTGACGCCTACGGCGACACCAAGATCGCGGCCGAGCAGGTATGCCTCCAGATGCATGCCGAGGGACGGATCGACGTGACGATCCTCCGTCCCGGGAGCGTCTACGGTCCCGAGTCGCGTCCCTGGACCGTCATACCGGTCCAGATGCTGCGGGCTGGACAGGTCGTTCTACCGGCAATGGGCAAGGGCATCTTCGTGAAGATCTACGTGGACGACCTCGTCGACCTCGTGCGCCTCGCTGCCGACTCCGAGGCGGCTTCCGGACAGGTCTTCAACGCGACGGACAACGCTGCCGTGACCACACGCGAGTTCTTCGGCCACTACTGCAGGATGCTCGGGATCGGACCCCCTCGGATCGCACCGACACCCGTTGCCGTGGCCTTGGCGACCGTGATCGGAACCGGCATGCGCGCCGTCGGCAAGCCCAGTGAGGCCACCGCTGCAACCATGCGGATGCTCGCAGGGACCGGGACGATCTCCAGTGACAAGGCAGCGCGCGTCCTCGGTTGGTCACCGAAGGTGGATATCGACGAAGGCATGGCACGCACGGAGGTGTGGCTGCGAGAGCAGGGCCATCTCGGCGTCTGATCCTGCCTCCGACCCGTCCCCGTGAGCGTTCAGTCCCGCCCGAATGTCTGCCATCCCCTGCTCGTGCCGGGCGTCTGGGGTGGGATCGGCTCGCGTCGCCGGTACACGACGTAAGGCCGTGTCAGGTACTGCACCGGGGCGCTCCAGGCGTGGACGAAGCGCGTGAAGGGAAAGACCGCGAGAAAGACCCAGGCGACGCTGATGTGGATTCGGTAGATCTCCGGCACCCCGTCCAAGGCCCCGACGTCCGGCCGGAACAGCAGGATGCTTCGCCACCAGACGGCCACCGACACCCGATAGTCGTATCCCGGACCGAGGATGTTGTAACCGACCGTCGTGAGGGCCCCGAGGATCAGCATGGCCCAGAGAAGGCTCAGGGCAACGATGTCCATGCGCGAGGTCGCACGGCGAACACGACCGTTTCGAATCCTCCGCACGAGAGGATGAAGAGCCCGGCGGCGCACAGCGCAAGGCCGGTGACCCCGCCGGACTTGGCCAGGATCTCGTACTGGCTCTCGCTGATGCCGAGCGCCGCCGTGACTCGAACGGGTACGACTATCCCGAGCACGTGCCCGGCGATGACCATGAACGCTCCGTAGTGGAAGAGCGGCCCGCCCCACTCGAGCCAGCGCTTCTCGTAGATCTCCGATGAGCGGCTCGTCCAACCGAACTTGTCGAATCGGTAGCGCCACACGTGTCCGAGGGCGAAGCTCGCCAGGGCAAGGTAGGGGAGAGCGACGTAGAGGAAGAGGTCTGCCGGTGATTGCGAGCTCACGGGAGTCCCCCGCATCCGCATGTCGCCGCGGTCCCGGAAGTGTGATCGCCGATGCCGACCGCCTCGGCCGGTGGGCCCTCGCGAGCAAGCCTCTCGGTCTCTGCGCGGTCTGCGGCCGATGGAGGCGGCAGGACTCCGAGGACCGCCTCGACGACTCCTGCGAAGGGACTGGCAAGCTCGTCGAGAGCCAGCTTCAGCGCTCCGAGGGCCGGCAGGTTCTCGACCAGGACGGAAACGGCGGCCGGTTCGACGGCAGCTAGTTCGAGGAGTGCGGGAAGGAAGTCGGGAAGCTCCGCGGCCGGTGGTGTGACTCCGAGGTCCACATAGGCCCTGCGCACGGCGAGAAGCCGTTCGCCTCTGTGCCGAGTGTCCCCGTCCGTGTGGAAGGTCAGGTTCAGCGAGCAGCGCGCCCTTTGGTCGAAGGTCGCGACGTACTCGATCTCGCGTTGCATCCCCTCCAGAGGGAGCCACACGTCGAGGAACCCCCTGACGAGACTCTCGGGTGTGCCGGCGGCGAAACGCGTCTCGAAGGCGGCATCCACCGTCGACAGGGCTTGTTCGTCGTCCGGGTAGTCGAGGAGGACCGCTCCGGCTTGGAGGACCAAGGCCCTGCGGCCCTCGTCGACATCGGTAGGGCGCGTGCGGCGTGACACCCTGAGTCTCATCACCGCCTCCTCGACGAAAAGGCGATATCGACGCTGCAGTGTTCCGTCTGGCGGGCCCCGGTCTCCTCCCTGTGGCTCCTGGGGATGACGTACCGCTCGCCGCAGGGCGCCAGCGCAAGGAGCCGGTAGAGATGTTCGATCTGATCGGAGGAGAGCCCGACTGCCTCGGCCTGCCCGGCGGCGCGCTCGCCGGTGAGGATCTCGTGTCGCTTGCACTCCCGGATCGCCGCCAGGCGCTTCAGCGCGAGCTCCACAGGACCCACATCGCCTGCGGCGAGAAGGTTGGCCAGGTACTCGATCGGGATGCGCATGCGGTCGATCGCCTTGAAGACGCTCTCGGTGTCGTCCGAGTCGTCACCTGCATCGCGGATCGCGTCGGTGACGGGTGACAGGGGCGGCACGTACCACACCATCGGGAGGGTCCTGTGTTCGGGATGGAGCGGGAAAGCGACGCCGAGCTCCTTGGCCAGGGCGTAGACGGGCGAACGTCCTGCCGCCTCGATCCAGTCGTGCGGGATACCGGCGAACTCGGCCGCCTTCACGACCTCGGGGGAGTGCGGATCGAGGAAGAGCTCGCG
>QWHP01000254.1 GCA_021404985.1 Actinobacteria bacterium ATB1 | reverse complement strand
GGTGTACGCCAGTTCCCGAGCCGGATCAAGTGCGCCACGCTTGCCTGGAACACACTCGAGCAGGCGATCGCAGGGCGCGGCACCTACGAGGAGACCTGACAGGTGACCTCACAGGAGCCGAGGGGTCCCATTGCCGGCCATGGCGCCGGGTCGACTACAGATCCAGAACGTCGGCCACGCCCCCTCGTGTCTCCCTGAAATCCTCGTAGCCCACTTCCTCCAGACGGTGGGCCAGCTCCGGACCGCCCGACTCCACGATGCGGCCGTCTATGAGGACATGGGTGTGGGTCGGAGGGATGTGCCCGAGGATGCGAACGAAGTGGGTTATCACGAGCACCGACAGGCCATCGTCGCCGACCATCCTCGTCACCTCGGCCGCCACATCCCTGATCCCGTCGACGTCGAGCCCCGAATCGATCTCGTCGAGAACTGCGAGGTCGGCACCGAGCAGCAAGAGCTGGAGGGTCTCGTTGCGCTTGCGCTCGCCTCCCGACAGGTCGACGTTGACAGGACGATCGAGCACGGCCGTCAAGCGGAGTCGCTCGGCTGCCTCCAGCAGGGGTTCCTCACTGACCGACGTGGGAGGGAGGCCACGGCCTGCTGCGGCCTCCGACAGGAACTCGCGAAAGGCCACCCCCGGGACTGCGACGGGGTACTGGAAGGCGACGAAGAGTCCACGCCGGGCACGCTCCCACGGGGGGAGGGCGAGGAGGTCGTCGCCGTGAAAACGGACGCTGCCGGCTGTGACCTCGTAGTCCGGCCGCCCCGCGAGCACATGGGTCAACGTCGACTTCCCTGACCCGTTCGGGCCCATGAGCGCATGGACCTCACCTGGGCGGATCTCGAGGTCGAGTCCGCGCAGGATCTCGCGACCGGAGGGTCCTGCGTGCAGGCCCGAGACGGAGAGGAGCGGGTCGCTCATCGCGATGCCACCCATACGTCCCCGTCCGTCAGGACGACCTCGAACGTCGGCACCGGCTCGGTGGCCGGCAGACAGGTCGGCTCACCGGACTCGAGAACAAAGGTAGAACCGTGAAGGGGGCACTCGATCTCCTTCTCCTCCACGTACACCTCACCCTCGGAGAGCGAGGCCTCGGCATGCGAGCACGTGTCCCCCAGTGCGTAGACGGAGTCGCCGATGCGGACGATGACGACAGGGAATCCGTCCACCTCGACCTTTCTCGGCGTTCCCTCAGCGAGCTCGTCGAGGCGGGCAACCCTCACGTCCGTCATGACACCATCCTCCGTCCCCTGCCTGCTCCCGAGATCCGATCGCCGAGGCGCCGGAAGACGTCGGCTTCGACGTATGCGCGAACGCCTTGGAGCGGGATCCTGTCGATCACGTCCGAGAAGAACCCATCCACGACGAGGCGGCGGGCGGCCTCCTCGTCGATCCCCCTCGCCTCGAGGTAGTACATCTGGTCCTCGTCGGGTGGCCCCCCCGAGGCGGCATGCCCGCAGGAGACGTCGTGGTTGTGGATCTCCAGGTTCGGGATGACGGCAGCCCGGGCGTCCCCCGAAAGGATCAGGTAGTGCCCTGCCTGGTGCGCGTCGGACTTCGCAGCCACCTCGTCGATCTTGACCAGGCCCGAGTAGATCGCCGAGGAGCCTCCCCAGACCGCACCCTTGTAGAGGAGCCTGCTCCTGCATCGGGGAGCCACGTGAGCCTGTTTGGTCCGGAAGTCGACGTGCCGGCCCCTGTCCCCCACGTACACGCCGTACATCTCGACATCGGTTCCCTCGCCTGCCAGGTGCACCTCGTGCCGGAGTCGTCCGAGCCGTGCGCCGAGGTTCACCGCAACCGACCGGTAGGTGCAGTCCCGCCCGAGTCGTGCGACGTGCGCGCCGACGAACCAGGTGCTCTCGTGGACGTTCTGGACGTACACCTGCCCCAGAGTCGCGCCATCTCCGGCTCTCGTCTCGGTCACGGGAACGACGAGTGTCTCCGCCGGCTCAGCGCCCTCGTCGTGCGCGCCCGAGACATACACCTCGACCACCGAAATTTCCGCCGAAGTGCCCACCTCGACGAGCGTGCGCGGCGCCCAGAGCCCACCCGAACGTGGGGCGATGTGGACCAGAACGAGAGGCTCGACCTCGCGGGTCGCGGGCGGTACGCGCACGTGGACACCGGCCTTGAAGGTCCCGGCGTTGAGCGCCGACGGGAGATCGCGGTCCGCTGGGACGAGGTCTCCCGCCTCCGCTCCGTCCGCATCGAGACGGTCGACCTGGATGCCGGCAGGTGCCTCGATCAGGACAGGAGCACCACAACCGGACACGACGAGGCCCGAGCGGGTACCGAGGCCATCCGCCACCGACAGGGCAGCCTCGATGTCGGGCTCCTCCTCCGAGGCTTGCGCGAGGTCGAAGGGGATCGAGGAGGTGTCGGTGTGCCGCCACTCCTCGTCCGACTCCGCAGGCTTCACCGCATCGCGGACGAGGGCGTCGGCTCTGCTTCGGAGGCCTTGCAGCCAGACGGGCTCTAGTTGGGACTCAGGCATGGGTCACGGCTGCGTTTCGGGGATGGGGCGGTTCCTCGTTCCTACAGCCTGGACTTCGAGACCGTCAAGATCCTGGTTCCAGATCTGTTCGGTCTCACGCCGGGAGGTCGAACTCGCCCGGCGCGGCCGTCGGGCGATACCAGACGCCCTCGAGGGTCAGCGTGGGGATGGCTACGCGCAGTGGAACCCCCTCGCCGGTGACACAGACCTCGATCGGCGACGAGAGGCCCGTCGAGGATGCCGAGGACGAGACCGGGGTCCCCTTGAGGCACCGGACCGGCACGCCGACGACCGTGGTCGTGTAGTTCTCGACGTCGAACGCTCCGGGGGTCTCGGCGATCACGCCGAGAAGGAGCAGGAACACGTCCGCTCCGAAGGCCTCGGTGCCGGCCTTGGCAGGTTCGCACGACCAGGTTCCGAACTTCACACAGGTCGTCACCGCATCGCCGTCCTGCACGACCATCGTCGCGATCGCGTCGTCGGTCACCGCTGTGTTCTTGACCCGCGCGGGTTCGTGCACGATCGAGAAGGAGACCGCGCCCGGCACCGAGGCGACGAGCTCGCCCTGCACCCTGTAGCCGACCGAATAGCTTGCTTCCTTCAGATCCTCGTAGATGTTCAGGTAGTCGAGAGCACCGGGGCCGACCGCGATCGCGGCCAGGTCCTCGGGAGCGACGACCGTCGTGAGGTTTCCGAGTCCGCTCTCCAGGGTCTCCGTGAAGGAGAACACGTCGCCGGACCCCGCGGATCCCTCGAGGAACTCGGGGGGGATCAGTGGCTCGCTGCGCTCCGGCCCGGTCGTGGTCGTCGTCGAGAACCGGCTGCGAGTTGCCGAGGTCTCCGAACACGCGGAGGCCAGCAGGGCAACGATGCACAGGGATACGATGGCCCAGTGGCGCCGGATCGTCCCGGCTCCCGGCTCACTCGAGAGGCTCGCCACCGGGCACCTCCTCGGGTGGGGCCGGGACGAGAACGCCCGGCGGGCCGTCCTGTACGGGGGCGGGGGGTGAGAAGTCGCCCTCGTCGACGTCGGTCCGGTACTCGGTCGCGGTCACGAGGATGGGGTTGTCTCCTCCGCGCAGGTCGAGAAGGAGAGGCACGCCGGACTCCGCCACGCAGAACTTCGCAGAGTCCCCCAGTCGCGCCCGCATCTCGTCGGGCATCTCCGGCAGCGCCTTCGCCGAGAGACAGGTCGTCTTCGCGCCGGCGACCTCGTCTTCGGACGTCGAGAACTCGAACCAGTACTGGGCAGGTCTCAACTGGTCCTCGATCTCGAAGAGCTCCTGCAGATCCAGGACCAGCGGTGCGTTGGCGGCATCCCCAGTGGTGCTGTAGCACTGCCACTCGGCT
The DNA here is from genome assembly GCA_021404985.1 of Actinobacteria bacterium ATB1. GTDB lineage: Bacteria > Actinomycetota > Acidimicrobiia > UBA2766 > UBA2766 > QWHP01. The sequence continues at coordinate 962 of QWHP01000254.1, read as the reverse complement.
TCCCCGTCGAGACGGGCACAGGCCACCGTGCCGCTGCCGGAGTCGTAGAAACCCACCGAGGGGTCCTTCGGTCCGCCGACGAGCTCGCTCATCCTCCGCTCTCCCTCTTGGGCGAGCCTCAGCTCCCCCTTGGGGATCTGCGTCCCGGGCAACTCGACGGTGAAGGTGGCGGCGAAGACTGCGGTCTTCCCCGCCGCGGCGGTCTCGAGGAAGGAGTGGAGGGCCTCCGTGTTCACACCGTCGGGACGTGTCGTCGTGCTCGTCTCGTCGGCACCGGAGGAGTCGCCGCCGCTACAGGCTGCGAGCAGCAGCGCGGAGCTGAGTGCGACGGCGATCACGCCCGCGGCCCTGGTGCGGACCGCGTGGCGGTCCCGGTACTTGGCGGAGATCATGTCCGCTGACGTCCCCCCCGGCCGTACTCGCGGATCTCGTCCGGCTCGGCTCCCTGTCCGAAACGGAGGACGGTCGCTCCCCGGCTGACCGGCGACCCCTCCGGACCAACCTCGTTCCACTCGTACGCCGCGACATCCCCGGCGGCAACGAGACGCGTGAGAGCTCTCTCCGTCTCCGGCGACGCCGTTCGCACGGCCAGCTCGTGTTCGGACACACGCTCCATAACGCCTTCCCCTGCATCCGAGGCGGAGCCGGCACGAGCCGCGTCCTGCACGTCATGTGGAATGGGGCTTCTGGGTGCCGGTGAGCTCACTGGATGCCTGGGTGGATGCCTGGATCGGTGGATACGTCGTCGAGCAGGTCGCCGGGCTGCGACCAGCCGGCCCACAGGGAAGCGTATGCGCCGCCGGCGGCGAGTAGCTCGTCGTGTGTGCCTGTCTCCACAAGTCTTCCCCCTGAGAGCACTCCGATCCTGTCGCACCTCGAAGCGGTCGAGAGGCGATGAGCGATGAGAACCGTCGTGCGACCCGCGCTCACCGCGGACAATGCTCGCTCGACCTCGAGCTCGG
>QWHP01000253.1 GCA_021404985.1 Actinobacteria bacterium ATB1 | reverse complement strand
GTCGAGCTTGTAGAGCCGGTTGTCGTCGGAGCCTGCGTAGACGTAGATCTCCCCGTTTTCCTCCGAGAGAGCGACATTGCCCTCCATGAAGCTCGAGAGATGCGCCTGCGGGTTGTCCTCCGGGTCGTCGAAGTGGGTACCCCAGAACTCCCACACGACGCCGCCGGTTGCCGGATCGATCTTCCAGATGCGGCCTTGGTTCTGGTGACCACGGGTGTCCGTGTCGGTGGATGCCATGTAGAGGAAGCCGTCCCGGCCGAGCGCACCCGTCGAATCGACGTACATCATCTGCGCATCCTCGAGGCGCCACTTGATCGTTCCGTCGGGATGGAGGGCGACCATCTCGTTGTCCGCATGTCCCGTGTAGAGGTCGCCGTTCCGATCGATGATCGCCGACGGCCAGATCAGCCCTCCGATCTGCACGCGCCAGACCTTCGGATCCTCAGGAGGCTCCTCGGTGAATCTCGGCACGCGTCCGCGGTTCGAGGCCGAGTACCTGTAGGAGGGGAAGACGGCATCCGGGTCGAGTCCGCCGAGCCAGTCCGGTGTCGCAGGACGTCCGAGCATGGAGAGTCTGGCGAGGACGCGCGAATAGGCGGTCAGGAGGTCCACGATCCCTGCGAACGCCTCGTCACGTGCGGTGAACCAGCGGGGCAGCGACGCGCGGAGGTTGTGGCGCGCCGAGGTCACCTTGGCTACCTCCTCGGCGATCTCTGCGGCTATGGGACTCTGTGCGACGACATCAGTGCGTCCGAGGCGGGGTACCTCGACAATCGCGAGGATTGGACGCCGTGCGCTGGTACTTGCTCACGCAAGGGCCGCTGGGTAATACGGATGCGGACTTCAGCCATGGGAAGTTTGTCGAGGTCTACAACGCGGACCTGGCAAACGGATTTGGCAACTGTGCGAGCCGCGTGCGGTCCTCCTTCGACCATTGCTGGACGAAGGGATCTTCGCGGTCCCAGTGCATCACGCTCCACACCAGCCCTTGAGCATCGAGCCTGTTGCGCAACTCGAGGTTGCGATCGGCTGCGTCCTCGCAAAGACGGTCGAAGTTCCGGAGTGCCTGGTCGTAGATGGACGGGGGATCGGCATTCGCCTTTGTGCCCGGGTATCCGAGGGCCTCCCAGGCTTCCCTGAAGAGGGTGATCCGCATCGGTGGATGATCTTCGACGCCGCAGCCCCCGATGAGGAACGAAGCGATGTTGAGGCGAACGCCGCGCGTCCGGCCCACCTTCGCGGGAAGAGCCACCAGGAAGTCGGAGATACGCCAGCGGGGAGAGGTCGGTCCTACAGTCCATATGGCTTCGAAGGCAGGTTTGGTGTCCTCGGGTCCGGCCGCCCTGATCCACTTCGTGAGTGTGTCCCGCTCTCGCCAGTCGATGATGTTGTTGGTCGGATCGTCGAGCACGGCGACGACGTCGGTACACCATCCCTCACAGTCCGATCCGAGAAACATGTCGCGTGCGTCGGCCAGCCGATGTCCCAGTGCTGCCTTGTAGGCGTACTCCTTGTCATCCCACTCGGGCCACTCCGCGAACAGGCGGGCCAGGTGGAAAAACACTTCCCTGCGCTTCACAACTCCTCCGTCCTCTCCCACCGTCGATACACCTGTTCGACCATGCTCCCCCTTTTCCGCGGGCAATCACGAATCCCGGTTCGGGCGGCGCGCGATCCGGGTCTGCCCCTGCCAGTGGAAGCCACGGAGTCATGTCTCAGGCAGCAGGTACCACGAGTGACGTGGAATCCCCCTCGGCCGCGCCTGCGGCCATTCCGGGCAGGGAAGTGCGCCACGTCCTGGCACATCTCGCCGGGCTACTGGGCACGAACCTGAGGACGGACGACGCCCCGCCGCACCTGCAGGTGGTGGCGGGGGCATCTGCGTGTCCCGGCAGGGGACGTCGTCGCCTGTGCACAGCGCCTCTCCCCATCGAGGGGCACCTCGTCGGGGTCATCATCGACGATCTCTCGCGTCGCCATCCCGACGTCGAGTACCGCAGCGTCTGCATGAAGGCGCCGACGTGGCACGGGGTGACCTCGGACGCGAGGTGCGCCACGTACCGGCCGAGTACCTCGCGCTCCGTCCTGCCCGGCACGGCGGTCGGCGTCCCGAGCGCGACCATGACCGACGAGCTCTATGACGGCAGCTGGGACCTGCACGTCTACACGTGCCGTGAGCACAAGGCCTACGCCGAGGAGCTCATCGACTCTTCGTCGCCCGCACGGAGGATCTGTTGCAGCCCATGCAGGGGTGCATCTTCCAGGTCCGCGACGATTTCGATGTTCCGAAGCTGGAGAGCGTCGATCTTCCCGAGACGCGCCGGGACGACCTCGCAATGCCCGACTGGGTCTGGGCTGAGATCGACGCCAACGTGCACCGCCATCTCGACCTGATCCCGGAGTTCCTCGCGGCCGGCCTCGGGGCGAACCGCAGCCTGCTCCTGACCGGACCGCCCGGGACGGGAAAGACCGCACTCTGCCGCGCAGTCGCCCAGGACGTCGCCGGACGCGCCACGGTCCTCGTGCCCGAGCCGGGGATCCAGCGCGGGCAGATGTCACGTCTGTACGAGATCACTGCCAAGCTCGCCCCGACGGTCGTTCTTCTCGAGGGCGTCGACTTGGTGGTCGGGGATCGCCACGGCGCGACGAGCACGGCACTGTCGGAGTTCCTCGAAGCCGTGGACGACCCCGCCACACCCCAGGTCGGAATCATCACGATCGAGACGGCGAACGATCTCTCGGCGATCGACTCGGCAGCCCGGCGTGAGGCACGGCTCGACCGCATCATCGAGGTCCCTCTGCCGAACGCAGGCGGGCGCAAGCCATCATCGATGGTTGCCTGACGCAGCTACCCGTCCGGATCGACACCGGCCGTGTCGCGGCCGCCTGCGACCGCGCCTCCGGGGCGGTCCTCCGTGAACTCGCCGCCTCGCATACATCGACCGGGGACCGGAGCTCACGACCGAGGACCTCGTCAGGCTCGCCCGCCGGCAATCGGCTCGGGCGCAAGACAGCGGGGGACAGTACCTCTGACCCCGCACACCAGTACCCGCAACCCCGCACACCAGTACCCGCAACCCCGACGTGGGCGGATTCAGATACTGCAGAGGTGACTGGATCCGCCCACGTAGCGATTCTCCAGGCGATTCACGTGGCCAATCTCAGGACAGGCCCACGTCGAGAACCTGTACGCGCTCCCCGGTCTGCTCGACGACGTAGAGCTTCCCGGCGTTGTAGTCCATGCCCTTGGGTGCCTGGAACTGGCCCAGACCCGAGCCTCCTCCCCCGAAGGCACAGACGAACGTTCCGGATGTCGTCCAGATCTTGATCTGGTTCGCGGTCGAGTCGGCGACGAGCACGTAGCTCCCGGCGACTGCGACGCCCCATGCCTGCCTGAACGAACTCGTGGAGGAGCCGCTCTGGCCGACACGGCCCAGGTATCCGCCGTTGGCCCCGAACTGCTGGATCGTGTTGCGCGTGCTGTCCGAAACCCAGATCGTCCCGTCTCCGGCCACGGCGACGTCGCGTGGCATCTGCACCTGGCCGTTGCTCGACCCGCGCGAGGCAATCGTCCGGATCGTCGAACCAGTGGCCGCGCTCACCTGCACGACCCTGGCGTTCTGTGTGTCGGCCACATACACGCTGGTGCCGTCGTTCGAGACGGCACCGCCGAAGCACTTGAACCCTGTCCTCGACCAGAGCTGGGAAGTCCCGCTGCTGTCGTACTTGCGCAGCCTCCCGGCGTCCGTGTCGCACACATAGACTGCCCCGCTCACGCGGTCGACCATGGTTCCTTTCTGGTAGTTGAAGGTCGCACGGTTTCCCCACTTGGTGACGAACTGCCCTGCGGGAGCGAACTTCTGCATACGCCAGTTGTGGGTGTCGGCGACGAAGACGTCCCCGTCGGAGTCGACGGCGACGTCGCGCGGCTCGGCAAATCCGCCGTCCGGGGGTGGGTCGGGTGGGTCGGGGATCTCGGCGATGAACTGGCCCGAGGGAGAGAACTTCTGCACCCGGAAGTTCGGCATGTCGCCAACCCAGACGTTCCCGTCACCGTCCACCGTGACGTCGCGTCCGCCTCCGTTGAACTGGCCCGGTCCGCTCCCGAGCGCACCGAAGCTGAGGAGCAAGGTCCCCCCGGTCGTGTACTTGTAGACCTTCCCACTGGCGGCGTCGACCACGTAGACCCAACCGTTCGCCTTGTCGACAGCAACGCCGCGGACGTCTCCGCCGAGCTGTCCGTAGCCGAAGCTCCTCTGATACTGCAGGTTCTTGTTGAAGACCTGGACCCGCCGCAGTTGCGAGTCGCCCACGTACACGTTGTCCTGCGCGTCGACTGCGATCCCTCGCGGGTTGGGGACCTGTGAGCCCGAGACCGAGTAGAGCTCCTGACCCTGCGAGTTGTGCGCCGAGACAGTGTCGTCGCGGGCATCGGCGACGAAAACGGTCCGGTCGCTCGCCACCGCAACGCCACGCGGATACCGGAACCGGTTCGCACCCGAACCCGGGGACCCGAAGGACAGGATTGGCTGGCCGCTGATGGAGTACTTGAGGACGTTGGCACCGTTGTCGGGGTTCCCCACGTAGAGATCGCCCGTCACCGGGTCAGTTGCCAGACCGTACGGCGCACCGTGTGGGAAGCCCCCGGTGCGGGCTTGGACGGTACCGATCGGGCTGCCGTCCTTGGCATAACGCTGGACCCGGTAGTTCCAGTAGTCCCCGATCGCGACTGTGCCGTCGGGAAAGGTGGCGGCCCCCCAGCCGTACAGCTCGGCATGGCCGGAGGAACCGACCTGGCGGACCGGTGTGATAGTGATCGCTGCCGACGCCGGCGCATGGGGCAGCATCACCAAACCCAGGATCACTGCGGCGATCGGTACGAGTCCCCTGCGGATCATGGTCGGCACCATTCCTCCCTTTCGTTCCCCGGTGGGGATTGAATCACAGCAACATCGGTGCCGCAAACGGACCCTCATCCTTCGCGCTCCTTCCTCTCGAGATCGAAGCAACGTGTCTCGATCCAGGAAAGCATCTCGTCAACGAGCTGATCCCGGTCGATCTGCTCCGACGCAGCGGCCGCGAGGTAGTCCTCGAGCGGGACATGTTCGCCGGACACTCCGATCACGACGTCGAAGTAATGCTCGACGCGAAGATCCCGCCAATCGTCCACGAGTCCGTGCAGAGGCGAGGCGAGGAATGCAGCCAGCTTCTCCAAGGCAGCCGGCATCTCGCCCTCGGGAAGGCCCCCGGACATCGAGATCTGGTTCACGATCGAATGCCGGCCGAGCGGCACGAGGATCGCACCCGCCTCCATGTTGACGTGTTCCAGGATCTCGCCACACGACTTGCAGTAGTAGGGACTCGAGCGCGACCCGCAGCGGATGGCGGCGGCACCACAGCAGCGGCAGAGCGCTACCGCCGTCCGGTAGTCGTAGCGTGACGGCCAATCTGTCCGGTCGCAGCAGTCCTCGGGCTCGCATTTGCAGCACTGCACCTTGCCGACGAGCTCGTCGTCGGCCCAGCCTGCCTCGACGTCCGAAGTGCAGAACCGGCCCACGATCTCTCCGCACCAGTGGACATGCAACCCATCCATAGCCATGCGGGAGACGCTAGGAACCCACGCACCCACATCGCCGAAATCGCCCTACTGGGCAGCCGGACCGACGGTGACCGTCGGTCGAGCTGCCCACATTGGTCTGGCGATCAGGCCTCGGTCAGGGTGATCAAGATGCCTACGGCATCGGCGGGAGAGCGGCGCTTGACTAGGTCTCGGATCTTGTACAGGACGGGGATGAGGACCTTCGCCGTGAACCCGTACTTCGAGTGGATCAGGGTCCGGACGCGCTGGGCGTCTTCGCCGGTGAGGAGTTCGGCTGTGCCGTCGACGGCCTCGGCGCCCGCCTTGACGCGCCCTCGCCCGTCGGAGACCGCGAGGCGCACACGGGGGTCGTTGCGGAGGCGTTTCGCCTTCCCCGTGGAGCTCTCCGTGACGACGACAAGGCGCTTCCCGTCCTCATCTCCGGCGATCCACACGGGGGTCGCCACCGGAGTTCCGTCTCGCCTGTAGGTCGTCAGCGACACGTACTTCGCCGCCGCGAGATCGGTAGTCCGGTCGGGTCGGGATGCAGATTCCGGAGGCATCCGGGCAGTCTGACAGTTCCGACGGTCCCGCACAAGCGGACGTTTATGAAGTCGACGATTGACGACCCGCGAGACCCGGCGTACCTTCGGTCGCACGAGGGGGTATCTCGCCAGACGAAGCGGCCACCGCACCAGGGGAGATGACATGGCCGGATATCAGCGACTGTCTGCGATGGATACCGCCCTCCTCATGGTGGAGCGACCTCCGGTCAACATGAACATCGGCGCGCTCCTGATCTTCGAGCATCTCGACGCCACCCCGCAGGAAGTCGTCGACCACGTCGCCAGCCGGATGCATCGCCTGCCACGCTTCCGCCGCAAGCTGAGGGAGGTCCCGTTCGGCCTCGGCCGTCCGGTGTGGGTGGACGACGAGAACTTCGACATCAACTTCCACGTGCGCCACATCGGCCTCGGAGGCGCAGGCAACGAGGCGGCTCTCCTGGATCTGTTCGGACGGCTGCAGAGCATCCCGCTCGACCGGAGCCGGCCTCTCTGGGAGATCTGGCTGGTCGATCTTCCCGACGGGCGGCATGCTGCGATCCAGAAGGTGCACCACGCGATGGTCGACGGCGTCTCGGACGTCGAGATCCTCGTCGCCCTGCTCGACCTCTCCCGGGACTGGAGGACAGAGGCCGCCCCCGAGTGGAAGCCGGCGCCGCCTCCGTCCTCGGCAACGCTGCTCACGGAGTCGACAACCGAGGCGGTCCGCCGTCCCCTGGCTGCTCTGCGCGACGGGATCGCCTCGGCCGCCCGCCACCCGCGGCAGCTCGCCGACGAAGCGGCCAAGGCGCTGCGGGCCGCCACGGCGACCGTCGGGGCAGTCGCCAAGCCGACGCCGAAGACCTCACTGGACGGACCGATCGGCTCACGACGCCGCTTCGAGATCCTGCGTCTGGAGCTCGACTCCGTCAGAGAGGCCAAGTCGCGCCACGGCACGACGGTCAACGACATCGCAGTCGCCATCGTGACGTGTGGCCTCGGAGCACTCCTCGATCAGAGGGGTGAGCTCGCGAAGTTCCCTGGCGGACTCCGACTCGAGGCGGTTGTGCCGATGTCGACCCGCCCTGAGGCCGCTGCCGGGACGATGGGCAACCGCTTCGCCCCGCTGCGCGTCGAACTGCCGGTCTGTGAGACCGATCCCGTGGCAGTGCTGGCCGACATCCACGCCCAGACGATGGCGATCAAGCATTCCAAGGCTCTCCCGGGAGGAGACGTACTGCTCGAAGCGACGGAGTTCCTGCCGACACCCCTGATCTCCCTGGGGGCACGCACGGTGATCGACCACCAGCACCTGATGAGCCTCATGATCACGAACGTCCCCGGCCCACAGTTCCCGCTCTACTTCCGGGGTGCGGAACTGCTCGAGATATTCCCGTACGTGTCGATCCTTCAGCACACATCGATCGGGGTCGCGGTCGCCTCGTACAACGGAGGGCTCGCCTTCGGGATCGCCGGCGACTGGGACAGCACACCCGACCTCAACTTGATGACCGAGGGCATGGCAAAGGCCTTCGCTGCCTTGTGAGTGGACACGACATGGACGCAGACGGCAGGGCGCACGACTCGGCAAATGCCGGCATGGGCGGCGGGGGGACCGGATCGCCGTACGTGCGGCTCGTGAACCGCTTCTCCTCGACGCCTGCCGGGTCGTGGCTCGTCAGGAATCTTGCCGCCAAGGTCGATCCGTTCATCTTCACTGCGACGAACGGCCGGTTCACCGTGACCGGAGTACCGACGTTGCCGATGCTCACCCTCACGTGCATCGGCGCCAGGTCCGGCAGGGAACGCAAGGTCCAACTCGCCTATCACCGGGAACGTGACGACCTCTACGTCGTCGCGAGCGCGATGGGTCAGGAGGCGCATCCCGCCTGGCGGGCGAACCTACTCGCGCACCCGGACGTGACCGTCCAGCTCCGGGGACGGACGATGCAGGCCAAGGCGATCCCACTGACCGACGGCGAGAAGGCCGAGATCTGGCCGCGCATCACTCGGACGATCCCGCAGATGAAGGTCTACGAGAAACGCACCGACCGCAAGCTGACGGTCTTTCGGCTCACACCCGCATGAGGTCCTCACTGATGTCCCGGAACACCGGACGGTCCTCTCCCGGGGCTTCGTGATGAAGCTCGTCACGTTCGAGACACGCGACGGCAGCGTCGAGTTCGGCGCCGTGGTCGAGGGCAGAGCGGTGTCCCTGTCCTCTGTCGGGACGCCCGAGGACTCGGCCTTCCCCGACATCCATGCCTATCTGCGGGGCATGCCCGCCTCGGTCGCAACGGCAGAAGATCTGCTCGCCACCAGAGAGAATGCGGCAGGTGGAGCTGACCAAACGTTCACCTGGGATCTCTCCGAGGTAAGACTGCTCTCTCCCCTGCCCCGACCGGCCGCTCTCCTCGACTGCGGCATGAGCCCGCGTCACTTGGCGAACTCGTCCGCGACCCTCCTGCGCCGTTCCCTGCCCGGACCGCTCGGCATCGTCGTCGGTGGCATCGTGGGTGGCCTCGGCCGTCGGGTCATGGGGCGGGGCAGCCCGCGTCCCCGGTACTACAAGGGCAACCACAACGCGGTCATCGGCGATGGCGGCACGGTGGGGTGGCCGTCCTACACGGCCTATCTCGACATCGAACCAGAGCTCGCCTTCGTCACCGGGACACTCCCCTGTGGTGCGAGTGAGGACGCGGCTGCGAGCGCTATCGCCGGCTACTTGGTGTTCAACGACGCGTCGGCGCGGGACGTCCAACTCCCCGAGATGTTCTTCACGGGACCCGCCTCCAGCAAGGACTTCGACGACAGCA
>QWHP01000252.1 GCA_021404985.1 Actinobacteria bacterium ATB1 | reverse complement strand
CGTCAGTCTGTCGAGGTTCCGTTCCATCACCGTCCCACCCTGCAGCGCACCCCCGCCACCGAACATGTCCGAGAGGCCCGATCCGCGTCCCGAGTGCAGGAGGACGAAGACGATGAGGAACAGCGACGACAGGATGCAGATCCCCCCGACGATGATGTTCAGGACCGTGGTCATACTGTGATCCCGGCTGGCGTGAATGAACCGCCCCAAGATAGTCGCCGGAAACCGGGTATTCGCACTCCCGTGGTCCTGACCCTGATCAGCCGTGACGGCTCGGACCGACGATGTCGAGAGGTATCCGGATGAGAACGCGCTTCTCCACCACCATGGCGTTGCGGTACTCGTCCCAGTCGGGATGCTCGCCGCGAATGCTCCGGTAGAGATCGACCAGCCCGTCCATGGCCACAGGAAGCGAGACTATCTGGGCCGCACCCTCGATCTGGATCCAATCCCCGAAGAACTCGTCCGTGAAGACGCACAGAGTCGCTCTCGGGTCGTGCCTCAGGTTGCGCACCTTGAACGCGGACTCCCTCGAAGAGACCACAGCCCAGCCCTCGGAGTCGATCCCGACCACCACCGGCGACGTCTGGAGACGCCCGTCGGGACGGTGCGTCGCCAAGACGGCGCGATGGTGAGCCCTCGAGAAGTCCCTGGCTCGTTCGACGTCCACAAGGCGAGGTTACCCTCCCCGGCAGTCACCCTCGGGGACCTCACTTGCCGGATGTCACCGAAGACCCTCCGGACGCCGAGGTGGGTGCGCTCACCGTGACGGATGTGGCTGAGGGGGACGGCTTCGGGGGGGGCGCCGTGACCACCGTCACCTTCGTGGGGGTCGAAGCCGTCACCGTCCTCGCTGCGGTCGTCTCAGGGGGTGCGGTCGTGATCGTGCTCGACGCAGGCGGTGCAGGCGGAGGGGGTGGCGTGTACGTAGTCGCCCCGGACTCGGTGGAGGACCCAGAAGTGGACCCGGATGAGGACCCCGAAGCAGTCTGCGATCCGGTACCGTCGACTCCGGCCACAGCGACCTGTGGACCGGCCTCAGCCGCAGCCGGAGGAGCGGTTGCAGCGCCACCCGTGCCCGGCGCGTCGTCGGGCGTGATGGTGCCGCCGCCAGGACCGGGAACGGAATCTCCGACCCTGGGGCCGGCGTCACGAGTTACGGCGACAAGGTCCACGGAGGATCCGTCGCTTGCGACGCCGGAGGGCTCGACGGCTTCGACGGGAGCGGCCGCCTCCGCCTCCGCCTCCCCATCTTGGTGCTCCTCGGCGACTCCCACGGACAGGAGCAGGATCGCGGCCACTACCGCGACAGGTACCCACAGGCGGCGTGAAGCGCTGGTCAGACGTCTGCGCACACACACGCTCCTCGGGCGCGATGCGCCATAGGGCTCGAGTGCGTGTGCCATCTGCGGACTTTCGAGGAGCAACGCCTGCCTCTTCGCGCACTCCTCGCATGCCCGCGTGTGCCGGTTCACCGCCCTGACGACGTCGCTTGCCGACTCGCCGGCCTCCCGGACGCGCCTGCGAAGTTCCGGACAGCGCGACGCGTGCCTCGCAAGCATCACGGCACCCGTCGCCTGGCGCAGCCTTCCGCGTGCACGGTTCAGCTTCACGTACGCATGCGCTCGGTCGGTGACGTCGAGCTCGACAGCAAGCTCCTTCCCGTCGACCTCGGCCGCCCCGAGGCGAACCGCTTTGGCGTCCGCCTCGGTCAGGCTCTCGAGAGCCACGGCGACGGCTTCCAGCGTCTCCCGGTCGGAGACAACCACGTCGGCCGGGACGGATCCGCCACCCACGGCGTTCCGGTCCCCTTCGGGAAGCTCGGCCGGATCCCAGGGGAGCCCGCGGCGCGAGCGGAGTGTGTCGATCGCCCTGTTGCGCACCATCCTGTAGAGCCACGGCCCGAAGGACTGGGGCTTCCTCAACTCACGCAGGCGCAGGAACGCCTCGGCGAAGGCGTCCTGAACCACGTCCTCGGCATCCACCCCGTTCCCGACGATGCGGCGGGCAACGGCGTGTGCCGATCGAGCATGCAGATCGTAGAGGCCTCGCTGCGCGTCGGCGTCTCCCTTGCCGGCCGCGTCGACGAGGGTCGTGACGACGATTCGCGCGACGTCGGCCGGGTCGGGATCGGCCTGCGCGTAGGCACCGGGGACTGCTGCGATCCGGACTGGGCCGTCCATATCAGGACCGATCGACACCCTGCCCCATGCCATTAGCGGCCCCGAACAAGGTCCGCTTCGGCCGCTTCGGCCGCTTCGGCTTCGTCGACCGTCGTGACCTTGTCGGCCCGCACCGAGGCCCGGGCCGGTTCCGACCTCGCAGCCGTGAACGAGCCCGTTCTGTTGCGACCTCATCGAGCTCAGTGGGATCGGTCATGACCGAAACGGGGTCGATGCCCGCCACCTTCATGACCACCATGATCGCGGGGTGGGTTCGGGCCGGTTCGGTGATCGTGGTGTGGGGGTTTGCCTGTGTCTTCATCTCTCGCTGCCCTGGTGCCGTCGACTTCCATGACGGGCAGGGAGGCGAGATCTAACGGATCTGGGGGAGATTTGTCACCATGCGGTGAGGATCCTCGCGAAGTCCTCGGGATCGAGACTTGCGCCTCCGACGAGGGCACCGTCAACGTCCGGCCCCTTCATGATCATCTCGATGTTCCCGGGCTTGACGCTCCCGCCGTATTGGATGCGAGCCTTGCCTGCCGCCTCGGCTCCATGGAGCTCCTCGAGCCGGCGGCGGATCGTCCCGCACATCTCCTGTGCGTCGTCCGGTGTGGCGGTCTGTCCCGTTCCGATCGCCCAGATCGGCTCGTAGGCCACCACCAGCTCCGTCACCTGAGCGGTCGAAAGGTGGGCCGTGGACGCCGTGAGCTGGCCCACCACCTTCGACTCGGCTTCGCCCGCCTCTCTCTCCTCCAACGTCTCGCCCACGCAGAGGATCGGGGTCATCCCGTGCGAGAAGGAGGCATCGACCTTCTTGGTGACCATCTCGTCCGTCTCGGCGAAGAGCTCACGACGCTCGGAGTGACCGCAGATCACGTAGTCCACGTCCAAAGCCCGGAGCATCCGCGGCGAGACCTCCCCCGTGTAGGCACCCTCCTCCTCCCAGTAGACGTTCTGCGCACCGAGCTTGAACGGAAGCCGGTCTGCGTCGATCAGGGTCTGCAGCGTTCGTAGATCCGTGTACGGGGCGCAGATCGGCACCTCCACCCGCGCGAGGTCTCCTTCGTCGAGGAGGTAGTGGAGCTTCTGCGCGAACTGGATCGCCTCCGTGTGGATCTTGTGCATCTTCCAGTTCGCCGCGATGATCGCCAGTCTGTCCGACACTGCTGTTCCTCCGATTCGTGTCCCTGTCAGGCCGGGTCGGGGGCGCGTAGCGCCTCGAGCCCGGGCAGGTCTCCCCTCTCGATCAGCTCCAGTGACGCTCCCCCGCCTGTCGACAGGTGATCGACTCTGCCGTCGAGACCCATCTGTCGCAGGGCAGCCGCCGAGTCACCGCCACCCGCGACCGTGAAAGCAGGCGTGGATGCGAAGGCTTCCGCAACTCCCTTCGTCCCGGCGTCGAACGGCGGTGTCTCGAAGACACCCATGGGTCCGTTCCAGAGCACGGAACCGGCAGCCGCGATCTCCTCCGCGAACCTGCGCGTGGTCTCGGGGCCGATGTCGAGACCCATCAGATCGTCGGGGATCTCGGCCGGATCGCACACGAAGGTCTCTGCATCCGACGATATCTCTGCGGCACAGACCACGTCGACGGGCAGCACGATCTCCTTGCCCAGCGCTCGGGCCCGCTCACCGGCGGACTCGACGTCGGGAATGCGGTCCTCCTCGACGAGGCTGCGCCCCACCTTGCCGCCGCGAGCCTCGAGGAACGTGAACATCATCGCCCCACCGACGAGGAGCCTGTCGACCCTGTCGAGCAGGGCGTCGATGACACCGAGCTTGTCCGACACCTTGGCTCCCCCGATGATCCCGACGAAGGGCCGGGGTGGGTCCTCGAGAAGCCTCCGGAACGCCTTCACCTCGTCGGCCACGAGCAGGCCCATCGCGTGCGGGAGCCGCCGGCAGAGCCCGTCGACCGAGGCGTGCGCTCGGTGGGAACCTGAGGTTCTCGAGCATCGCACCGTCGCCCGGCACAAGCCGTCTGACAGCGTCACGGCACTCGGACCCGGCAATGCTCCCTCCGCCCATGGGCAGGAGGGGAACCGGTCGGCCGAGGAGCTCCCCGAGGCGTTCGGCCACGGGCGCAAGGGAAAGTGCCGGATCGGGCTTTCCCTTCGGGCGTCCGAGATGGCTGGCGACGAGGACGACGGCCCCCCTGCCGGCCAGGTTCCGGATCGTCGGGACGGACGCTCGGACACGGAGATCGTCGGTGATCCTGCCCTCGTCCAGCGGCACGTTCAGGTCTGCACGGACGAACACCCTCGTGCCCGGATCCACCCGAAGCTCGGAGAGCTCACGCAACCCGCTGCACCAGGTCGACGAGCCTGTTCGAGTATCCCCACTCGTTGTCGTACCAGCCGAGAACCTTGACCTGGTTGCCGATCGCCTGCGTCATCTGCGAATCGAAGATGCACGAGTGAGAGTTGCCCACGATGTCAGTGGATACGAGCGGCTCGTCCGAATACTGCAGGATGCCCCGCCAGCGGTCCTCGCCGGCAGCTTTCCGGAAGGCCTCGTTCACCTCCTCGGCCGCGACCTCGCGGTCGAGCGTCGCGACGAAATCGGTGATCGAACCGTCGGGAACGGGTACCCGCAGCGCGATTCCGTCGAGCTTCCCTGCGAGCTCCGGGAGGACGAGCCCTATCGCCTTCGCTGCGCCCGTCGTCGTGGGGATGATGTTCTGCGCTGCAGCGCGTGCACGCCGGAGGTCCGAATGAGGGAGATCGAGGATCTTCTGGTCGTTCGTGTAGGCGTGCACGGTCGTCATGAACCCCGACTGGACGCCGAAGTTCTCGTGCAGGACGGCGACCAGTGGGGCCGCGCAGTTGGTCGTACAGGACGCGTTCGAGACGACCACATGTCCGGCTGGGTCGTAAGCCGCGTCGTTGACGCCGAGCACGAACGTGGCATCCTCGCCCTTCGCCGGTGCCGAGATGACGACCTTGACGGCGCCACCGCCGGTTATGTGCTTCTCGGCGTCGTCCTTCTTCGTGAAGAGACCTGTGGACTCCACCACAACGTTGACGCCGAGGTCACCCCAGGGCAGGTTCGCCGGGTCGCGCTCGGCGAGAACCTTGATCGTCGAACCCCCCACACGGATCGTGTCGCCGTCCGCGGTGACGTCGACGGGGAGGACGCCGTGTACCGAGTCGAACTTGAGGAGGTGAGCCAGTGTGGCCGCGTCGGTGATGTCGTTCACGGCCAACACCTCGAGTTCGGCGTCGTCTCGTGCGAGCAGCGCCCTGAGGAAGTTCCTGCCGATCCGTCCGAAGCCGTTGATGCCGACCTTGGCTGCCATGCGCGATGTCTCCTCGTAATTGCGGCTGCCGACAGGCCAGAGGGTACCGAGGGCGGCTTGATCGCGTGAAAAGCCCTGGTTCAGAGAGCGCCAGACACTCCGACGCGCCCGGCAGCGAGGACACGGCGCAGCTCCAGGCTCGAGTCCTCGATGCCGTCCAGGGCGATAGGTGCCCGGACGACCAGTTCGGCATTCCGGTCCTCGATGTCGCCCATGCGCCTGAGAGGATCCCCGACCTCCAGGTCTCCGCTCCGGAGCCTCTCGAACATGTCGGCGCCGAAGGGGTCGTTGAACGCGAGCTCGCGGCTGATGGCGGCCAGACCGTCGACATCGTAGGAGACGCCGGCCGTCTCCGGCGGGGCGACGTGGTCCACGACGATGGTGAAGAGAGACAAGGTGCCGTCCCGGTTGTCGACGACCTCTATCACGCGGTTCTGCTGCGGATAGTCGATGCACGATGCTGCGTTGATCTCCCAGAAGCCTGCACCCTGCTCGTACGGGCTGCGATGGCCGAGGATCGTGTTCTTGTGCGAGTGGCCGTTGACCCACGCGATCACGTTCGGGAACCGGAGGAGCAACCGCACGATCTCGGGACCGAAGTGGCGGGGACCGGGGAACTCGGGATCCGCGGCGGTGTTGTCCATGGTGAAGCTGTTGTGGTGGCTGTACAGGATCACCAGCCTGTCTTCGGCCGCCGCGTTCTCGACGAGGCTGCCGTCCGAGTCGTAGTGGCGCGTCGCATGCTCGGTGAGCAGGCCGTTTAGCCACGCGAACTGGCTGTCGTTGAGACTGCCGTTGGATCCTGACGCGTGGTTACAGGAGTCGAGGCCGACGTGGAGGAACAGCCCGTCGTCGTGACTCCACCACGTCTCACCCGAGGAGAGGTTGGCGTCGGTGAATCCGTGGCCGACCGGACCGGGATCCTCGGCTGTCTCCCAGAAGCGGGCCATGAAGGCCACGCTGTCCAAGGTCGCACGACTCGGATCCGGTGTCAGGCGGCGCGTCCCCGGTATGTACGCAGACCCGTTCCAGTGGTCCGACACGGCGTCCTTCCACGCGTCCGCCGCCTTGGGTCCACCATGGGTCAGGAGCAGTGATGCCAGAGGGGCGATGTCGACGTTCATGCGCGTGCCGGTCGCAAGCATGTCCGTGATCCAGTACCGGTCGAGCGTGCCGTTCCAGGTCGTGTCGTGGTTGCCGAACACGACGAAATAGGGCACAGGACTGCCCACGGCAGCGAAAGTCTGCGTGGCAGCGTCGAGGAGCCCGTTCCAGCGCGGGTAGTCGAACCGGCTGTACACGTCGCCCATGCCTCCCCCACCGCCGTCGGGGTGGTATGCCCAGGGAACCCCGGACCACGCCTGGGGACCCTCGTAGGTCCCCACCGCGCCGGAGTCAGGCACGACCTCCTTGCCGTCGAGCACGTCGAGGAACCAACGGAGCTCGTTTCCTCCGTCGATGTCGGTGATGTCGCCGGTCGTGACTACGAAGGCCATGGGTGCTCCCGTCACCGGGCTCACAGCCAGGTTTCGGAGGGAAGCGACCATCCGGTCGAGCACCTGTGTCGTCAGCGCCTCCTGAGGCCGGTGGGCGTCACCGGTCCCGAGGAGGTACAGAACTTCCGCGGCCTCGAACGCCTGGGGACTCTGTGAGTCCTTCACGTGGGTGTCGGAGAGCTGGCCGAGATAGAGCAGGGATCGCCTCTGGGTGGCCCTGCCCTGGGAGGCCTGTGCGCCGAGATCCTCGCGGAGTAGGAAGGGCTCGCCAGGTCCGCTGCCGAGGCGCCTGAACCGGCCTTGCGCGGAGACGGGGCGGATTGTGGCCGCGAGAGTGCTGCCCGGCACGTCGGCACCAACAGCGCGCGGGGCGAGGAGCACCTCCGCAACCGCGGAAGCGGGGACACCGAGCGCGACCGCGACTCCCCCGACGGCTTGGATGAACCTGCGACGCGACAGACCCGGCAAGACCTCGTACCTCCAGCATGGCCACCACCCGGACAAACCGAGCGCGAGGTAACGATTTAGACGCGAAGGTTACACAACCCTTTACGCCAGGTTGCTCGAATGTGGGCTCAGGACGCGACTTGGCCGGCGAACTGGGTCTCGTACAGCTCCGAGTACAGGCCGCCTCGGGCGAGGAGGTCGTCGTGACGGCCCGACTCGACGATCCGGCCCCGGTCGACGACGTAGATCCTGTCCGCCCCCAAGACCGTCGAGAGCCTGTGCGCGATCACGAGAGATGTGCGGCCTTCGAGGGACTCCTCGAGGGCCCGCTGGATCGCCGCCTCGTTCTCGGAGTCCAGGTGGGAAGTGGCTTCGTCGAGGATCACGATGCGGGGATCCTTGAGGAGCATGCGCGCAAGGGCAAGCCGCTGCTTCTCGCCCCCCGAGAGCCTGTACCCCCGCTCGCCGACCACCGTGTCGTATCCGTCGGGCAACGCCGCGATCACGTCGTGGATGTTCGCCGTCCGGCAGGCCGCCTCGAGCTCTGCGAGCGTTGCGCCCGGGCGTGCGAAGCGCAAGTTGTCCGCGATCGACTCGTGGAAGAGGTGGGGGTCCTGCGTGACGATCCCGATCGCCCCGGACAGCGAGTCGAGCGTCACGTCGCGCACGTCGAGGCCATCGATCCTGACCGACCCCTCGGACACGTCGTAGAGGCGGGGCACGAGCTGCGCGATCGTCGTCTTTCCCGCTCCGGATGGACCCACGAACGCGGCGAGTTCGCCGGGACGCACCTCGAAGCTGACGTGGGAAAGGACAGTCCGGTCGATGTCGGCGTCCGTTGCCACGCCCGCCTCACCAAGGCTCTCGAGGAGCATCCCGGCCCCCGCCGGGTAGCGGAACGAGACGTCGTCGAAGAGGATGTGACCCGTTGTGCTCTTGAGGGTGATGGCGTCGGGCTTGTCCTCGATCGTCGTCTCGAGGTCGAGAACCTCGAACACCCGCTCGAAGCTCACCATCGCCGACAGGTAGTCGACCCGGGCTGTCGTAAGAGAGGTCAACGGGGTGTAGAGCTGTGCCAGGTAGAGGCTGAGGGCTGCGATCGTGCCCACCTGCATCGTCCCCTCGACAGCCTGGAGACCCCCGATCAGATAGAGGCCGGCCGTCGCCACGGCGGCGACGAGCCCGAGGGCGACCATGAACGTCCGCGTGTAGAGGGCCGAGAGCACACCGATGTCCCGAACCTTGGCTGCGCGGCCCGAGAACTCACCGGAGTCGCTCTCCTGCCGGCCGAACAGCTTCACGAGCAGGGCCCCCGAGACGTTGAAGCGCTCGGTCATGAGGGTGTTCATGGCGGCGTTGTGGTTCATCGAGTCGCGCGTGATGCGCTGCAGCCTGCCACCGACCCAGCGCGCCGACACGACGAAGATCGGTACGACGGCAAGGGCGAGGAGTGTCACCTGCCAGGAGAGTGCGAACATGACTGTGAGGGTGACGGTGGCGCTGATCAGGTTCGA
This sequence comes from Actinobacteria bacterium ATB1, assembly GCA_021404985.1. Taxonomy (GTDB): domain Bacteria; phylum Actinomycetota; class Acidimicrobiia; order UBA2766; family UBA2766; genus QWHP01. The sequence goes on along the minus strand of QWHP01000252.1, from coordinate 48 downwards.
CAGGAGCTGGCTCACCGTGGTCGTGACGGCTCGCTGAGCGCCCACGAC
>QWHP01000002.1 GCA_021404985.1 Actinobacteria bacterium ATB1 | reverse complement strand
CTCGGCCCGGAACTCGGCGAGCGCATCGTCGATCCCAACGGGCTTGGCAGGTTCTCCCTTGAGGATCGTCGGGAAGACGAAGAAGTTGATGACGGCGAACATCAGGCTGCCGAGGAGACCGCCCAGCGAGAGGAGCATCAAAGTGCGCTTCTTCGACGGCTTCGCGTTTGCGGCCGCCGCGGCTCGTGCCGAATCCGGGCTGCCCACATCGCGGAAGAGCTCCCTGACGAGCCCGGCCGGCATGACCACGACTCCTCCGGGGGAGGGAGGGGTGGGTGGCACCGGCGGCTGGGATCCCTCCGGTGCGCTGTCCTCGGTCGCCGCCGTGTCCGGCGTCTGCGGTCTCGCGGGCGCCGAATCCTTCGTGACCGGGAGCGGTCGTGTGTCGTCGTCCACCGCGCTGTCGGTCGCTTGTTCGTCGCTCGCAGTCCCGCCGGGAGCCAGGCGAGAGTCGGCCTTGCGCCGTGTGCGTGCCGGATTTCCCATGTATTCCCCTGACGGGACGGTTCCCTCTACTGCCTAACAGTGTTCACCGCGTCTGCGCCAACACCTGCCGACGGTCCGGATGGCCCATCCCTCATGCCGGAACCTCGTCGCCGGTCCACTTGTCGAAGGACGCGAGGATCGACTCGAAGCGCGCAGCGAGCAGGTTGCGGTGCTCGGCGTGCGTGAACACGTAGAGGTCGTCGTCCTCCACGGCACGGCGTACTCTCCGCCCGACCTCGATCGGGTCCGCGCCTGCCTCGATCGCGGCTGCGAGGTAGTCCGTTGCAGGTGAGGGTTCTCCGGCCGGTCCTCCGGGGCGGTTGCGGTCGCTGTCGGCGAGTCGGGTTCGTACGTTGCCCGGGCAGAGCACGGTGCAGCCGAGGCCTGCACCGGCCCCCTCGAGCCGGAGAGTCTCGGTCAGACCGACGACGGCGTACTTGCTCGCCACATACGGGCCTACGAGGGGCGTCGGCATCAGCCCCGCTATCGACGCCGTGTTGACGATGTGCTTCTCGCCGGGCTGGGCGAGCATGCGCGGGAGGAAGGCCTGTAGTCCGTTCACGACCCCGTGGAGGTTCACCGACAGGACCCAGTCCCAGTCCGAATCGGACAGAGGTTCTGTCATCATGCCGAACGTCGTTACACCGGCGTTGTTGCACAGGATGTGTGTTTCCCCGAAGGCGTCGTACACGCGGTCGGCGAGACCCCCCAGCGAGGCGCGGTCTGTGACGTCCGTCTCGTGCCAGATGGCTTCTCTCCCGAAGGCCTCCGCCTCACCCGCCGTGGATCGCGCCGAGTCCGGCTCGATGTCTGCGACGACGACGTGCATCCCGGCCTCGGCGAAGGCCAGGGCCATCCCGCGCCCGATGCCGCTGCCGGCCCCGGTGACGACGGCCACCTTGCCGTCCAGTTCCTTCAAGGGTCGCCCGCCTCGGCAGAAGCACCCTCGGCGGCCTCCTGGGCCTGTGCCGCCCACGCCTGGACCGAGTCGGCCATCAGCTTCGATGCGTCGTAGGTGATCCACTTCTCCGGGACGACCTCGATCACGACCCGGCGTTCGGAGTCGAGCATCTGAGTGAACATCTCGCGGAGCTGGTCCATGGCCGGATACGCCTGGAGGACGCGTTCGGACAGGGCCGGGTAGAACCACTCCTTGGTCGCATCGTCCTCGTGAAGGACCACCCGGCCCTTCGCCGTCACCGTGCGCGCCTCACCGACTGACGTTCCCTTGCCGGACACGACCACGGAGACCCGCGGGTCGCGCCGGATGGCGGCGATGCGCTTGCGCTGGGTCGTGGCCGTGAGCCAGAACGACCCGTCCCGCCACACGTAGCTCATCATCACGCCGACGGCCCAGTGGTCCTTCGGGCCCCAGATGAAGCAGCACTCGTTCTGTTCCGTGAGGAGCTGTTCCTTCACCTCGGGATCGAGGGGGTAGATCGCGACTTCCTCGTAGTTGCTGATCGTCACTGGACCCCCCTTGGTCACGCAGTCCTGGCCGCCTCGTCCGGCACCGAGGGTGCCGGGTCGGGTAGCGCGGCGGCCTGGCAGGCCTTGGCATGGCGCCGCAGTGCCGCTGCCGCCTTGCCCTCAGCGACGCCGAGGAGGACAAGACTCACCCCGAAGACCATGGCTGCACGCAGTCTGCTGTCGGGAAGCGTGCCGCTCGCCCATTCGGCGGAGACGATGACGACCTGACCGGCGACGCTGCGCGCAAGAGGGCCGGGGTCGGCCCACGGCGCCAGGTGGCCCGAGGCCTTCATCTCGTCGAGGGCATGCTCGAACTCGGCGGCGAGAAGCCGGCTCAGACCCGCAGACAGCTCGTGGGCACTGTCGGAGCCGGCGAGGACACCCATCATCGTCCGGTGGTACTCGGGCATCCTGCACATCTCGGCAGAGATCGCCTCGGTGATCGCGACCACCTTCTCGTGCCCGCGTTTGGTGCTGACCACCGAGGTGTCGAGCAGAACGCCGGACAGATGTGACGAGACGGCCTCGAAGAGCAGGGCCTGCCTGTCGCCGCAGAGGTTGTAGAGGGTCGGGATCGAGACCCCGCAGCGCTCGGCGATCGCCCGCATCGTGACTTCGCGGTAGCCACGTTCGGTTATGAGGTCGCGCGCGGCGGACAGGATCAGCTCCCGCCGCTGCGCCTTCTGTCGGGCCATCAAACTCACGAGCGATACTTTAACAGATGCATTTGCTTTTATGGGTATCAAGTGTTTCAATGGGCTTCAAAGTTCGGGTGCAGCGAGGGCAAGAGCGAGGGAAGCGATGACGGATACAGCAGCGTCTGCTGAGCCGAAGGTCACCGTGACGGCGGAGTTCGAGGTGTCTGCCGGGAAGGTCTGGGACGTCCTGAGCGACTTCAGCAACCTGAGCTGGGTACCGCCGGTACACCATGTCGAATTTGAGGGCGAGGGGCCGGGCATGCTGCGGCGCATGTACGTCACGGCGGACTCCCCCGGGATCGTGGAGCAGCTCGAGAGCCTCGACGAGGAGAACCTCACGATCGTCTACTCGGTGAGGGACAACAATCCCCTTCCGGTCGAGAACTACGTCGCGACGATGGTGATCACGTCGACGGGGCCGGACTCGAGCCGGCTCGACTGGGCGTGCAGCTTCGACCCCCGGGAGGGCGTGTCCGAGGAGCAGGCCGTGAACGTGGTGAACGGCTTCTACGGCGCGCTCGTCTCGGGCATGAAGGGCGTGCTCGAGTCGAGCTGAGATCGGTGCGGGGGAGGTCCACCGGTGCACATCCTCGACGCAGGAGTCGTCGCCGACCGTTACGACGTCGTCGTCGTGGGGGCCGGGATCGGCGGGCTCACCACGGCTGCCCTCCTGGGCCGCCGGGGTCTCGACACGCTCGTTGTCGAGCAGCACTACATGCCGGGCGGCTGCTGCGGGGCGATCCGACGCGGCCACGTCAGCATGGACGTCGGGGCGACGGTCCTGTACGGGTTCGGTGAGCGCGGCCTGAACACGCACAGGTTCGTGATGAACGAGCTCGAGGAGGACATCCAGATCGTCCATCGCGACTCGATCTACCGCCTCCACGTCGGGGGTGACACGATCACGGTCTGGCGCGACTTCGACGCGTTCCTCGCCGAGCTCGTCGAGCGCTTCCCCCGGCAGAAGGAGGCGCTGGAGCGATTCTTCCAGTACGCGTTCACCCTCTACGAGAACACGATCCTCGCGTCGGACTTCATCGTCCCGCCGACCGAGATCTCACCCGAGGCGCTCGGAAACTTCGCCATGAGCGAGCACACCGCGGACCTCCTGTCGTGGATGCAGCGAAGTTCCCTGGAGCTCTTCGAGGAGTTCTTCGACGATCCCGCGCTCGTCGCGTTCCTCGACATGCTCATCCGGACCTTCACGTACGTCGACGCGGCGGAGTGCCCTGCACTCCTGTCACTCACCCTGTTCGCCGACAACCACATCGGGGGTGCCTACTACCCGGCGGGTTCGCCCCAGATGCTCTCGAACCGGCTCGAGCGAGCCGTCGAGCGCTACGGGGGCGAGATCCTCTACCGGAACACGGTGGACGAGATACTCGTCTCCGACGGCGCTGCTGTCGGCGTGCGGCTTGCGGACGGCACCGGGATCGAGGCGGGAGCCGTCGTCTCGGACACGACGGTCTGGAACCTCTACGGGGGGCTCGTTCGCCCCGAACACGTGAGCCCAATGCGCCTGAAGTGGGCACAGGGCTTCGTGCCCACGCACAGCAACCTGATCCTGTACATGGCCGTCGACGCGTCCGTCATCCCGCCCGACTGCCGGCCGATGGAGATCGTCATCGAGGATCCCGAGGCTGTCGAGGGCCATGGGGTGACGGCGTACCTTCCGTCGCTTCTCGATCCGACGGTGGCCCCGGACGGGGTCTGCTCGGTGACGATCACGGCGGTCTCGTCGGAGAAGTGGCCTCGCCCGTGGGAGCCCGAGTACCGCTCGGAGGAGTACCGGATACGCAAGGAGGCTGCTGCAGCGGCGCTCCTCGAGCGTGTCGAGACGGTCATCCCCGGGATCCGGGACCACATCAGGGTTCTCGAGATCGGGACACCGACCACGCTGGAGCGCTTCACGCTGAAGAACTGGGGGAACATCGGCGGACCCAAGCAGATGATCGGCCAGGATCTCGCCAACCGCCCGGCGGCAAGGACCGAGTGGGCGAACCTCTACATGTGCGGGGACTCGACCGTGATGGGCCTCGGTGTCCTCCCGGCGACCACGTCGGCGGTCGGAGCGGCCAACCTCGTGCTGCGCGACCGAGGTGAGGCCGAGTTCCAGCCGCGTGAGTTCGAGCGTCAGTTCGTGCACATCGGGCCGGCGGATCCTCTTCCCGACCTGCCGGACCCGGACGACCCGATGACGGCCGAGCGCGCGATGCGGCTCGCGCGGGAGTGCCAGCACTGCGAGAACCCTGCCTGCACGGCTGCGTGTCCGGCCTCCATCGACCTCGTCGGCTTCCTGCGCCGCGTCGAGGCAGGCAACTTCGCCGGTGCCGCCAGGTCCATGCGCGAGACGAACCCACTGGCCGCCGTTTGCGGGATCATCTGTCCGGCCGAGAGGTACTGCGAGAAGGTGTGCGTCCGCAACGACTTCGCCGACGGCCCGGTCAGGATCGCCGACATCCACGCCTGGGTCTGTGGTCCCGGTACCGCACAGAACGGGGCTGGACCCCCCAACGGGGAGCGTGCGATCGACATCCGTCCCGGCCGCCCCGGTGCCTCTGCGCGGATCGCAGTCGTGGGGGCCGGTCCGGCCGGGATCTCGTGCGCGCACTTCCTGTCACGGCTCGGCCACGATGTCACGATCTTCGACCGGCGTTCGAGGCCCGGCGGGATCCTTACGCACGCCCTCTCGCCCCAGAAGTTCGGCGACGACGTCCTCGACGCCGAGCTCCGCGATCTGGAGCTCGATGGTGTGACGTGGGAGTTCGACCGGTCCCTGGGCGGGGACCTGACCATCTCCGGGCTCGAGGCCGAGTACGACGCAGTCTTCCTCGCTCCTGGTCTGGGGAGGGGCCGAACTCTCGAGATCCCGGGTCTGGCGGACGAGCGAGCTTTCGACGCCTTGCACATCCTGGAGAAGGTGCGGTGCGACGGCTCGTCGGGCATCAGCGGCAACGTGCTCGTCGTGGGCGGTGGCAGCGTGGCCTCGGACACGGCTGTTGCCCTCTGCGCAGAGTCCGGCAACCGGGTGACCGTCGCATGCCTCGAGTCCCGGAGCGAGATGCCGATGCTCGCGTCAGAGGTCACCGGACTCGAGCGTCTGGGGGTCGACCTCCTGAGCGGCTGGGGGCCGAGGCAGGTTGAAGGTTCCGTCCTGACCCTCGTGCGCTGCACGTCCGTGTTCGACGGCGATGGGCACTTCGCCCCGTCGTTCGACGATGAGCAGACGACGAACGTCGAGTTCGACGCCGTCGTGTTCGCCATCGGTCAGACCACTACACCGGACCTGGCGGCACACCTCATGGCCGAGTTCGACAGGCCGGATCGTATTCCGGTGGACCCGGTCACGCAGGCCGTACCCGGGCGCCCGCGGCTCTACGCAGGAGGAGACATCGCGCGGGGCGCCGGAACCGTGGTCGAGTCCGTCGCTGACGGACGGCGCGCCGCCGCGGCCATCCACACCTCGACGGAGGAGCCCACGGGGTTGGAGAGGGAGAGAGCGAATGCCGGACCGGGGTGATCGGCCCGACACAGGGATTCACAGCAGCGAGGAAGGTGAGGACCCAAAGATGGGTGAAGTGTTCGACGTCGAGACCGCAAGGCGCATGTTCTCGTTCCGCGGCAAGTCACCGAGCGGGGAGGGGGTGGACGTGTCGATCATCAGGGAGCACTACCACCCCGATGTCCGTTTCCGGGACGCCATCCAGGAGGTCCACGGCAGGGACGCGGTCATCGAGATGATGCTGCGCTTCCCGAAGCGAGTCTCCGAGCTGAGCTGCGACGTCCACGAGGCCGTCCAGGAAGGAAACGTGATTTTCGTCGAGTGGACGATGGCTTTCAGAGCCAGGCGTCAGATGCCCGTCATGCGCAACTACGGCGCGTCGCGGCTGAGGCTCGATGACGACTGCCTGGTAGTCGACCATCGGGACTACTTCGACCTATGGGGCGACATGATCGACGCGTTCCCTCGCGTCTCGAAGGCCTACAGGGCCGTCGTCAGGAGCATGGAGTAGGGAGGCCGGTCATGCCACACGCATTCGTCACAGGCGCGTCGGGGTTCGTCGGCTCCGAGGTCGCCATGGTTCTCCTCGACGCCGGCTGGACCGTCACGGCGGCATGCAGGCCGACCTCGGACCGGAGCGCGCTCGCCGGACGCGAGGTCGAATGGGTCGAAGCCGATCTGCACGATGCCGCCAGCGTCGCCAAAGTGATGCCCCACGGGGTCGACGGCGTGTTCCACGTCGCGGGCAACAGCACGTTCTGGCCCAAGGAGTTCGACGCCCAGTACCGCGACAACGTCCTCGGGACAAGGGCCCTCGTGCAGGCCTCCCTCGAGCGCAGCGCAGGTCGATTCGTGTACACGTCGAGCGGTGCCGCATACGGCCGCCAGGACGAGCCTCTTCACGAAGGCCTGACGTCGCGGGCTCTCGACTCACCCGTGAACTACGACCGCACGAAGTACCTCGGGGAGTGCGAGGTCCGGGCGGGGGTGGACAAGGGATTGGACGCCGTGATCCTCAACCCGGCGGCGATCCTCGGACCTAGGGATCCGAACTTCACGATCCTGTTCGAACAGATCGCCCGGAACCGCCTTCCGTTCGTGTTCCCGACCGACACCAGTTACTGTCACAACCACGCGGTCGCGCTTGCCCACCTCGCGGCCTACGAGAGGGGCGGTACCGGCGAGAACTATCTGCTCGGCGGCGAGAACGCCCCGCAGATGGAGCTGGCCCGCATCATCGCCGAGGTCACCGGCGGATCGCCGCCACGGTTCGTCCTTCCGGTGCCCGCACTCTGGACCGTGGGCGCAGCGCTGGAGGCCGTCGCTGCGATCACGCGCAGGCCGCCCGTTATCACGAGGACGTTCGCCTTGGCGATGACGCACTGTTGGTACACGTGCTCGGACAAGGCGATCGCCGAGCTCGGCTACGACCCGCCGTCTATGCGGGACATCGTCGATGACGTCGCTGCCTGGCTGCGGGAGGAGGGCCGGCTGGCCGCAGCCTGAAAACGACCGCAGAACTATCGGATGAGAGGGAACGACCGTGAGGGAGGAACCATGACAGTGGGGAATATGAGACAGGACCGGAACCGGACACCCGCGAGCCGTCCACGACGCAGCGCCTGGATCGCCTTGGTCGCGGTGCTCGCGATCCTCGCCGCGACGCTCATGCCGTCGACGGCCGCGTCGGCGGACGCGCTCACCCCGACCGAGAAGGCACAGCGCAAGAACATCAAGCGGGAGCACTACGGCTCGATGGCGCTCCAGGATGCCAACAGGATCTCGGCCGGACTGCAGCAGCCGATCATCGACTTCACGGTCGTCGACTCCCCGAACTCGATATTCGTGAACTACGTCATCCCCGACGACCAGGCAGCCGCCTTCGCTGCCTCGATCCCGCTTCCCACGGCCTTCTCCCTGGCGAAGGTCCGGATACTCGAGAGTGATCCCGTCCCGAGATACTGGTTGAGCCTCAACGTGTACAGCGTGCGGGGGATAACGACGGGTCTGCGCGCCGAATGGTCCACCTACGTCAACGACGGGTCAGGATCGCCCCGCTTCATGATCGTCCGCGCCCGCGCTGCAAAGGGCTCGGTCGACCCGGTCGGCCCACTGGCGTTCCCGGAACCCTTCACCCACGCGCTCGGGTCGGACTCCGTCATCCGAACCGCGATGAAGCGCACGGAGCTCCTCTTCGGCTTCCTTCCGAAGCTGACCCCGAAGAACTTCTTCACGTCCGAGATAGCGCTCCCTGATCCCCCGGATCGCCAGTACGTCGTGCCGACACGCGAGTGGGTCGCGGCGAACGACTTCATCTACTGGAAGAACGGCGTGAACGACCATGCCTTCCACAACGCCAAGGCGCACAGCGCACAGATGATCTCGGTCGACCTCGCCGACGTCACGATCGACGACGACTCGGACTGGGTGCCCTTCATCGACCCTGTACCGGGACACGTGCTCGTGTACCTCGACGACCTCGAGTTCGTCATCGGACCCTGGTGGAACGTCACGGAGCCCGACGGTCGCGTTCCGCCGAGCACGCGTGGATCGCTGCTCGGGTTCAAGAACCAGATGTACGGCGGATTCGCACTTCTCAACGCCATGAACATCTACACCGGCCAGGGCGAGCCGACCGTGCGGTCGACAATCGAGGAGACTCCACCGTCGGTCTACTGGCACTGGCGTATCCCCGACGATGAACTCGCTGCGCTCGAGGCCGCCCTCGACCTCCCGCCGAATCTCTCCCTTGCACCCGTTCGCCTTCAGGATGACGACACGGAGGCGGATCACTGGCTGAGCCTCAACGTCTTCAAGCTCGCCGGCGCCTCACCGGGATTGCGGGCGCAATGGACCACGTACGTCACCGACGGCGTAGCCACGCGTTCCCTGGTGATCGAGTCACGGGCCAGCGAACGTGCCCTCGACCCGGTGAACCTCTTCGCGAACCCATACCCGCTGACGCACACCTTCGGCGCGGACGTCGTGGACACGACGGTCGGCTCGGGCTCGACGGCCTTCACATCTTCGTTCACCCTCCCGCCCGTGGGTTCTAGGACCACCGTCCTCGCGTCCCGCGACTGGGCCGCGGCGAAGGACCTCACGTACTGGACGAACGGCATTGCCGACCGTGTCTATTACGACGGGTCCCTGTTCAACGCCGAGCTGATCTCGCTCGACCCCGGCAGCGTCTCCGTCGCCGACACCAGCCAGTGGGCCCAGTTCCTCGACGGTGACCCGGATCGCGTCTGGGTGCACCAGGATGCCTACGACCTCGTCGTCAATCCGTGGTGGAACTTGAACAAGCTCTGATACCGCCCCCGCACCGGCGGGGTCGCCCGACGAGAGGAGAGCACACATGGGGCTACTCGACGGGAAGGTCGCCGTCGTCACCGGCGGGGCCCGAGGCCTGGGCTTCGGGATGGCCGGACGCTTTCTCGAGGAGGGTGCCAAGGTCGTGCTCGGTGACGTCCTCGTCGGGGAGGGAGAGGAGGCGGCGGCTGCGTTAGGGTCAGCCGCAACCTTCGAGCGATGCGACGTGACGGTCGAGGCAGATGTGGCAGACCTCGTCGCCTCGGCCGTCGCGCGCCACGGCCGGCTCGACGTCATGTGCAACAACGCCGGGGCGATCGGAGTGCGAGGTTCGATCCTCGACATCGCAGCCGAGGACTGGGATGCGACAATGGCGCTCCTCCTGCGCGGTGCGTTCTTCGGCATGAAACATGCCGGGGCGGTCATGGTCGAGCAGGGCAGCGGTTCAATCGTCAGCACGGCCAGCGTTGCGGCGCTCGAGCCGGGGAACGGGCCCCATGTCTACGGGACGGCGAAGGCGGCACTCGTGCACCTCACGAAACGAGCCGCGCTCGAACTGGGTGAGCGGGGCGTCCGCGTGAACGCCATCTGTCCCGGTGGCGTTGCCACGAACATGGTCCTCGGGCTCTTCGGTGCCGGTGACGCGAACGCAGATCAGGTCGAGCAGATCGAGCAGATGATGGCGTTCCGGCCGCCGATGGGCCGGGCCGGCACCGTCGACGACGTCTCGGCTGTCGCGGCCTGGCTGGCGAGCGACGAGGCGAGTTTCGTCACGGGTCAGGCGATCGCCGTCGACGGCGGTGAGAGCGTCGGGATGAAGTGGTCGCTCCAGGCCGTGAAGTGACCCCGCAGCCTGCACGCATCACCCAAGCCAGTCCAGGCGGTTCTACGAGACCCTCCGCTGCGAGAAGTGCATCCCCATTTCTCGAGCGACGAGGGCGCGGACTGGCACTGTGAACCAGCGGTGCAGAGCCTGCGGGACGAACGCGTCTTCGACTTCCTGGAAGATGTGTGCCGCTGAGGCAAGAGGTGCGCGCTGATACTCTCGCCGCACGGTCTACGACGAGTGCTTGGCCGAACGGGTCCGGGCCGCCACGGCACATGTCGACGACCCTGTCGGAGCGGAAGATGTTCGGCGGGCTCGCCTTCCTCTGCCACGGCAACATGGCCATGGGGGTCGTGGGTGGCGAGCTCATGGCGCGCGTCGGTCCTGACGCACGGGAGGACGCCTTGGAGTTTCCGCATGCGCGTGAGATGGACTTCACGGGGAGGTCGATGAAGGGCTTCGTCTACGTTGCCCTCGAAGGCTTGTCCGAGTACGAGGATCTCGCGACATGGTCCCGCCTCGTACTCGGCCAAGGGTCGCACGTCGAGCAGGATCAAGTCTTCGGTGCCGAGGGCGGCGGTGAGGTCCTCCCATGCTCGCAGGCCGGGATGGTTAACAACCCTCAACAACGGGCTTGCCTGGAGGCTGTTCTCCCTCCACTTAGCGGTCTCCGGGCTCTGGGTGGCGAGCATCGGCATCCTCGCGGCGCTCTACCCGGGGCCGCGTGGGGGCTGGGACAGCTCGTCACCGGAGGCCTGTCGGACCGCATAGGGCGAAAGTGGCTCATCGTCGGAGGGCTCACGCAAGTCGCGACGATTCGCGCTGGTCGCCGCCACGGAAGGATTCTGGACGTGGGCGACGGGGGCGTTTCTTCTCGGTGCGGGAACGGCGATGGTGTACCCCACGCTCCCGGCAGTGGTCGGGGATGTGGCTCATCCGACTTGGCGAGCGCGAGCTGTCGGGGTCTACAGGCTGTGGCGCGACGGAGGGTTCGCTGTGGGCGCGTTGTTCGCCGGGGTGGTCGCCGACGTTCTCGGCCTGACCGCCGCCATCTACGCCGTTGCAGCGGTCACGGCCGCGTCGGGAGTCCTCGTGGCCGTGCGGTGTATGAGACGCTGCCGCGTGGGGCCGCTGGGCCGATGCCCGACGATATCGACCTCGAGAGTTGACCGGTACCCCGTGCTCGAGGTCGTGTGTGTCCTACTCGTGCCGCTCTCCGCGCCTTGTGCCATAGTTGGTCCATGCCTGACACGAAGCTCACCCAAGATGTTCGGAACGCGCTCACGGCGGGACGCCTGGGGCACCTGACAACGCTCAATCCCGACGGCAGTCCGCAGGTGAGCCTCGTCTGGATCGGCCTCGAGGGTGACGAGGTGGTCATCGCCCATCTCATGAGCGGCCGCAAGGTGACCAACATCGCCCGTGACCCTCGTGTCGCCCTCACCGTCGAGGCCGAGGGAACCAACTCGGCGAGCTCCTGCAGGAGCTGGCTGAGGTCTACGTCGGTCCCGGTGTGAAGTTCCCGCCATTCGACAACCCGCCGCCGGGACACGTCATCCACATAAGCGTGGACCGGATCGGAGGGGTCGGCCCCTGGGCCGAGTGAGTCCCACGGCCCGTGTGGGCCGACCGCCAGCGACGTGGGCGGATTTGGGCAACTATGTGGTGGTTGGATCCGCCCACGTGGGGTTGGTTACGAGTCTCGGGGCACGTGGGGAGCGACGATGGCGCGGACCCCGGCAGCGAAACGGGCTACGTCTTCCTCGGTCGTGGCGAAGCTCGTCATCCACCGGACGAGTGAGGCGCCGAGGTCCCACTCCCAGAAGAACGACCAGTCCTGAAGAGGGGCGATCGCCTCCCCGGGAATCGTGACGAATACGGAGTTTGCTTCAGGCCGTCTCACGAGCTTCACCCCCGGGACGCCGGACACGGCATCCGCCAGCCGCTCCGCCATCTCGTTGGCGCGGCGAGCGTTGCGCAGCCAGAGGTCGTCCTCGAGCATCGCCAGGACTTGCGCCGCGATGAAACGGCTCTTGGACGCGAGCTGTCCCGCCTGTTTGCGCACGAACACTGCCTGCTCCGCGAGCTCGGGTCTCAGGAACACCACGACCTCACCGTACATCGACCCGGTCTTCGTGAACCCAAGAGTCATCAGGTCCACCCCCGTGTCGCGAACCATCGAAGGCAGGTCGGACCCGGTGGCAGCGAGGGCGTTCGCAATTCTGGCACCGTCGACGTGCACGAGGAGACCGTTCGCGTGCGCGTGCTCGCAGAGGTCACCGATCTCATCGGTCGAATGGACGGTTCCCATCTCGGTCACCTGGCTGATCGACACCAGCGCAGGTTGCGGGTGGTGCTCGCTGCCGAGCCACTCGAGGTAAGGATCCACGGCGTCCGGCGTCAGCTTCCCGTCGACAGTCCGCACGGGGACAATCGTCGCGCCCGTGAACCGCGCGGGGGCGCCACACTCGTCGACAACGATGTGGGCGCTGTCGGGACAGATCACCGCCTGCCAGGGTCTCAGGACCGTGGCCAGGGCAACGACGTTCGCCCCCGTCCCACCCCAACACGCGACGCTCTCGACCGGAGCGCCGAAGGAGTCACGCAGGGCCGTGTCCGCTCGACGTGTCCAGGAGTCCTCGCCGTAGGCAAGGGCCGTGCCCGCGTTCGCTGCGGACAGCGCAGCGAGAACCTCCGGCGAGACACCCGCCGAGTTGTCGCTGGCGAAGGAGCCGTCTGGTGGTGTCGGAAGCAGGTCGGGCACGGATCTCCAGTCTGTCACGCCTCGAAGAGCCCGGCGGTGGTCCACGTGCGTTCCAGGCCGGACAGGCGCCGAGCCGATCCCGGCCGGCGTCGATCGACCAGCTGGTTGACCAGCAACGTGGTGAGCACGGTCAGCCCCACGAGTGAGTCGAACGGTCCCACCGCCTTGCCCGAGAACGCGAGTATGTGGCCCCCCGCCGTGTCGAGGGCCACCGGCAGCGAACCGGCAAGGACGACCGGGACTGCACCTCTCTCGACAGCGGCGGCCTGGCATCGCAAGGTGGCAAGCTCGTGGCGCCGGATGTCCATGGAAACGAAGGCGTCTCCGCGTCGCAGCGCCCCGACCATCGACATGACACGCAGCTCGCTCCCTTCGAGGAGCGTCACGCCGTCGCGCACGATCATCAACTGGTCGGCGAAACGCAGCGCCACCCCCTCGGTTTGGGTGCTCGGCAGAATCCAGATCGCGCGGCTCTCGTCGTCCAGCAAGGCCACGACCTCGTCGACCCTCCCTGCCTCGAGCCCCTCGAGGGTCGCCCTCACGTTCTCGACCTCTGTGGCGAGAAGGCTAGAGACCGGGTCCGGGAGTGGTTCCGTCCTGGCTCTGACGGCGTCGGTGTTCAGACGGATCGACAGCTCTGCCCTCGCGGCGTCGCGCAGCTCGGCAAACCCCCGGAAGCCGAGGGCCGCTGAAAGCCGGACTACGGAGGGCGTGCTGGTGCCAGCCTTCTCGGCGACGGAGGCGACTGTCCCGAAGGCGATGGCCTCGGGGTCCACGAGGAGGAGCTCCGCGACACGGCGCAGTGCCGGAGGCAGTGAGGTGCCCGCGAGGCGGGCCGAGATCGTTCGGGCTTGGGTACGGTGGCCGATGTACTCTACATTACAAACTGTGACTCAGACATTACAAGACTCCGCCGAGGACTCGTGGGCGGCTCCCGTCGTTCGTGTCAAGCTCCACGAGGTGAAGGTGCCTCTGTCGTCGGTCGCACGCAGGGCGATGGCGGAGAGTGACAACCGCCTCGGCATGGCCATCGCAGCGGAGGAGCCCTGGGTCGAGGCGGACTTCCTCTTCTGCTGCCTGGCAGACGAGGCCGGTGTCGAGGGTTGGGCGGAGTCGTACCTCTGACTTCCGGAGTCGGGTGTGTCGCAGCGCGAGATGGCCATGGCGATCGGCGACCACCTTGCTCGCTACGTGCTCGGAACCCGGCCGACCGATGTGCAGGCGCTCGGCGCACGTCTCGACCGCAACGTGGCACGCAACGCGATGGCGAAAGGACTCCTCGACATCGCGTGCCACGAGCTCGCGGCCCGACAGGTCAGCTGGCCCGTGCACGATCTCATCGGAGGCGCCGCCGTCGACCGCATACCGCTGTGTGCCCTCGTTCCGCTCGGGCCACCGGACTTCGTTGCCCAGATCTGTGCCGGCTACCAGCGAGCCGGATACCGTTCGATGCGACTCAGGCTCGGATCTGGTCCGGATGCGGACCGCGACGTCGTGGCAGCCGTTCGCGAACGCTGCGGTGGCGAGATCCGGCTGCGTGTCGACTACAACCAGGCATATTCGGCGTCCATTGCTGCACGAGCCCTCGCCCTGATCGAGCCGTTCGCGATCGACGCCGCAGAACAGCCCCTCCCGATAGCTGACGTCCTCGGAATGGTCGATCTCCAGAGGCGCACGCCGATCCCGCTGTTCCTCCACGAGGGCTTCTTCTCCATGTCCGATGCCGTCGCGCTCCTCGAGATGGGTGTCGTGAGTGTCAATGCCGAGCGTCCGGGCGGCATCACCGGAGCCCTGCGTGCGATCGACTACGCGGCCGCGAGAGGGGTAGGGACCGTCATCCACAACCAGTCGCTCGGGATCGGCACCGCCACTCACGCCCACATCGCTGCCGCCCGCCACGACAGGCTCGGCCACGCACCCGAACTGGCCGGTGACGTCATGTTCGAGGAGCACCTCACCACAACTCGCTACACGGTCGAGGATGGCTGCATCTTGCTGCCGGAAGGGCCGGGATGGGGTATCAGTGTCGATCGGGATGCGCTGGACGGCCACGTCATCGCTCCACCGACGGTCTGCACCGCGTGAGCGACGAGCCCCGCCCCCGCCTCTGCCGGAGGGTCCGCCTGCTCCTTCCCGATCCTGCGCCGCCTCAGGTCGGCAGCCTTGCAACGATCGGTGACCGTATCGTCGGTGTCGGCACCGAGGACGAATGCGTGTCCGTTCTCCCGGCAGTGCACGAAGTCATCGAGCTCTCCGGCCGTGCAGTCGTTCCCGGGTTCGCCGACTGCCACCTTCACCCTCTCGTCATGTGCGTGTTCGAGCACCACCTTCGATTCGAAAGGAGCAACGCACTCTCGGACGTCCTCGATCTGTTTGCCGACCGCGCCCGGTCCAGCGTGGGGACGGTGATCGGCTTCCAGCTCGACGACGCCGTTCTCGCAGAACGCAGGCTTCCGACCGCGGACGAGCTCGAAGCCGCACCGGGGCGACAGGTTGTGCTCGTCCGCCGGGACGGGCACCATGCTGTCGGCTCGCTCACGGCGCTCCGCGCAGCCGGGCTGACGGAGCGACGCCCGTGCCGGCCGGGGGCCACGTGGGTCGATTGAGTCATGGTATGGGTGTCTGGATCCGCCCACGTGGATTGGGGGGGTTTGCGGCAGCCCGAAGGGCTGCCACGTCAGGCTTCCTCATGTCGAGCATGGCCCGCATGACGCGATCGCTGCGTTCTCTGTCGGAGTCGTCGAGAAGCTCGGCCAGGTCCGCCGGATTGACCTGCCAGTGGAGGCCATAGCGATCCACGAGCCATCCGCACTGGCCTTCCTCACCACCGTCGGACAGCTTCTCCCAGAAATAGTCGATCTCGTCCTGATCGGCGCATGCGACGAGAAGCGAGATCGCCTCGTCGAAGGTGAAGTAGGGACCTCCGTTGATGGCAGTGAACTTGTGGCCGTCGAGCACGAAGTCGACCGTGAGGACGTCACCAGGCTTGCGTGGGCCCGCCTCGTCCGGAATCACCCCTCCGTAATGGGTCACTTTCGTGACCGCGGAGTTGGGGAACAGCGACACGTAGAATTCCGCTGCATCCAAAGCCTCGGAGTCGAACCACAAGCTGGGCGTGATCTCTGGCACTGTTACCCCCGGACTGATTCTGACGGCGTCTCGTCCGGCATTCTGGCAGGGGGCGGAGGAGGGAGCAACGCCGGTGACAGCGTCCAACGAACTGAGAGACCTGGCGCGTGAGGAACAGGAGGAGACGCTCGACTTCCTCGTCGGGCTGACTGCCGCACAGTGGGAACAGCCCTCTCTGTGTGACGGCTGGCGGGTACGCGACGTCGTCGCACACCTCGTTACCGAGATCGACACGGGTCTCGCCGCCTTCCTACGTGCTGGCGCCTCGTTGAGTCGCCTCAACGCAGCGCAGGTTCGGGCATGGGCAGACAGCGGCATCGAGGACCTCGTGTCCGCCTTCCGGAACCGGATCGGGAGGAAACCGGCATCGGTCTTCTACCTCGACACCTCCCTGCTGCCCGAGACCCTCGTTCACCACCAAGATGTCCGCCGGCCCCTCGGAACCGGACGCGAGATCCCGGCGGAGCGTCTCCTCGCCGTCTTGGGCCTTGCCTTTCGCCCGCTGGCCGATCCGCTGGTCTTCGGAGGCGTCGGGCGCAGGACGCGGGGTCTGGCGCTCCAGGCCACCGACCTCGACTGGTCGAGAGGGTCGGGGCCATCGGTGACGGGCCCGGGGGAGGCACTCGTGATGGCGGCCATGGGACGTCCGGCTGCCTTGGAGGATCTGTCCGGTGACGGTGTCCCCACACTCCGGCGCCGGCTCGCAGCTTGACGCCAGTTCGGTCAGATCTTTGGCGAGCGCGGGGGGTCCACCACGTGGTCGACAGGACCGTCCGCCTTGATCGCCCAGTACAGAGGGGGTGCGACGAAGAACCTGCCGAACTTGAAGACCTCCCACCCGAGAAGGAGGTCGGAGCTCCCCTCGTTCACGGCGACGACCGGCGTGAAACCCCAGCGATCGACAGGTCCGTTCCCCGCGATCGTATAGTCGAAGTAGTGAGCCCCCCTCCATCCCTTCGGGAAGCGAAGGCCCTCCGCCGACCGGACCCTGTAGTGGGCAAACGTCTTGGGATCGCCGTTCTTGTTGCGCATCGGCACCCGCGGGCCGTCGATACCGTGCTGCTCCATCCGAACGTTCCATCCGCGCACGTCACCGTGCACCTCGTCTCGGACGAACGTCTTGCGGAACGTCTGCCACAGGATCTTCTGGCCGACCCTCGGCATGCTGAGGTCGGTGCCGAGGTAGTTCTGGCCAGCCATGCTGTCCAGATCCAGGGGCCGTCCCGTCTGCATGATCGCATGCAGCGCCTTGCCCGACATGGTCATCAGATCTTCGAGCTCGATGGGGTTGGCCATGTCAGTTCCTTCCCGGTGCGGGCGGTGTCTCCGGGTACGGACACCGCCTGATCCGCAGGTTTTGTAGCCGATCCGGGTGGGTGGCCGAGAATTCACCGGCCGTCTCGAGGATGTGACAGGGGAGGCGGGCGGCGGGCTCTCGGCAACCACCCCCACGCGTGCGAGGGAATGATCGCAGAAGCCCGGCCGCCCGTCTCCGGATGAGGACTGGAACGTCTGAGGGGGTGTCGCCACACGATCGCTGGACGATCCCCAGAAGACCGCCAGATGTCGCTGGGCGATCACTAGACGGCGTCCTCGCCCAGTTCGGAGGTGCGGATCCGCATCGCGACATCAACCGGGACGACCCATATCTTCCCGTCACCGATCGTGCCGGTCGATGCAGTCGAAGCGATGGCCTTCACCACTGCATCCCTCCGCTCGGTCGTCACGAGGACCTCGACCTTGAGCTTCGGTACGAAGTCGATCTCGTACTCCGTGCCGCGGTACACCTCCGTGTGGCCACGCTGGCGACCGAAACCGCGGACCTCGGTGAGGGTGAGGCCCGTGATGCCTGCCTCCTGCAGTGCCTCCTTCACCTCGGCGAGCTTGTGTGGCTTGATGACTGCCGTTACCAGATGCATTCCGAGCCCCTTTCAGACACCCGCTGTCGGACCGGTCGTGACGTCGAGTGGGTCTGCTGCCGCTCCCCTCACCGGAGGGTGCGACGCGTAGACACCGGGCGAGACCTCGAGTTCCCTCGGGTACGCCTCGACGCCCATCTCGGGGATGTCGAGTCCTTGGAGCTCGTCCTCCGGCGTAGAGCGGATCCCCTGGATCCTGTCCTGGATCCTGAAGAAGAGGTACGTAACCACGCCGATCACCACGACGAGCGTGACTGCGTAGACAAGCTGGGCTCCGATCTGGCCGAACTTGCCCATGATGACACCCTCGACGGGCGCGACCTCCCCGGAGCTGTTGGCGCCGAGCGCGTAGCTGCCGTCGGCGAAGATGCCCAGGGCGATCACGCCCCAGAGGCCACAGACGCCGTGCACCGAAACCGCTCCGACAGGGTCGTCGACCTTCAGACGGTCGACGAAGAGGATCGAGAAGACGACTATCACGCCTCCGATTCCTCCGATGACGAGCGCCGCCCACGGCGCCACGAAGGCGCACGGGGCCGTGACGGCGACGAGTCCGGCAAGGCCGCCGTTCGCCGCCATCGACGGGTCGTACTTGCCGAACTTGGCCTTCGTCACGAGCATCGCTGCGACCGCGCCCATGCATCCCGCCAGGATCGTGTTGGCGATCACGACGGTGAACCGAAAGTCGCTCGCGCCGAACGTGGACCCGCCGTTGAACCCGATCCAGCCGAAGAAGAGGATGATGGTGCCGAAGAGCCCCATCGGGACGTTGTGGGCGGGCATGGCGTTTGCCGACCCGTCCTTGTTGTACTTGCCGCGTCGCGGTCCGATGACGATCGCACCCATGAGACCCGTGATCCCACCGACGGCGTGGACGACGCCGGAACCGGCGAAGTCGAGCGCACCGTTGCCGAGACCCCAGTTGACGCCGAGGTTCGCGAGCCAGCCGCCGCCCCACACCCAGTTGCCGATGATCGGGTAGATGAACGCGCCTGCGAAGAGTGCGAACACGCAGAAGGCGGAGAACTTCCAGCGTTCGGCCATGGCGCCGGTCGGGATCGTCGCCATGGTGTCCATGAACATGAGCTGGAAGAAGAAGAAGGCGAGTACGCCGACGTCGTATGCGGCCCCGCCGAGGAACCAGCCGCCGCCGGAGAGGAACTGCCAGCCGCCGACCTGGACCAGCGGCTCACCGAACTGTTTGAAACCGATTGTCGGGATGTCGGCGAGATTCCCGAACATGAACGCGAACCCGAATGCCATGAAGCCCAACGCGGCGAGGGCGAACACCATGTAGTTGGTCATGACGACGTGGGCGGCGTTCTTGGCCCGCGTGAAGCCTGTCTCGACCATGGCGAAGCCCGCCTGCATGAAGAAGACGAGGGCCCCTGCGACGATCAACCACGTGAGGTTGACCGACACACGGTTCTTCTCCACGGCCGCAGGGAGCTTCTCGTCGTCCACCATGCAGTTGCCGTCCTCGTCGAGGGAGGCTGCCTCGCCGGACGAGCAGAGTGCGCTGGGCTCGGTTCCGGTCTGCGACCCGCTGTTGTCAGGGTCGGCACCCGCCGGGCCCGCGACCCAGTAGATCCCTGTAAACGCCAGCACGACGAGGAGCATGACCAGGCGCCTCACGCCTGGCCGGATCGGCGTTCCGTCTCGCAGTCGGTTCTTCACGGGGCTCTCCCTGTCTCGAGTTGCGCAGATGGTCATGGCGCACAGCGACGCTGCACCATGGGCGACACGGTAGGGAGCCGCGATTTCCGGTCTGTGTTGTCGGTGTTGCAGTCGCGTGACCGTCGTGTTTCGACCGTGTTTCGCGCCTCGACTGAGCGTCGACCCGGCCGAGGTTCCTTCGTCCGGGGCGCCGGCAATCAGCAGTTCACGACGGCCGTTCCGTCCTGGTACCGGCCTACGACGACCGCATTCCCGTCGGGCCCGACGCTGTAATCGATCGCGTAGGCCCGTTGCGGGTCGGGTGTGGGTCCGAAGGGCACCGTGTCCGATCCGGCGATGGCTGCCGTCACCTCCTCGAGTGACGGAGCGACGCCGTTGAGGAGCTGGTACCGCTCCACGATCTGGTTCACTGCCTGCACGCTCGCCTGGCAAGTGGTCCTCGCCGCATGTGCAGGTGCCGAGGCGATCCCACCTGTCGAGGCACCCGCTCCCGTGGGAAGCGAGGTCGCCGATGTGATCTCGTCGGTCTGTTTGCCGAGCAGGTCGAGCTGGATGACGACAACCGCGGCCAGGATGCCCATGATCAGGATCGACAGGAGTACGGCCACCAGCGACGCTCCACGTGCCGAGTGCCTGTTGTCCCACTTCACACGCCCGGACTTCGACGGTGGTGGCGTGCGCCCCTGCGTCCGCGCCGGGCCGAGCCGATGTGAATCGATGTCAGAAGGTACGCTGTGCGCGTCCCGCATCCCGCAGACGTCATCCCGTGAGCGAGTCGTGCGGAATCCGACAGACATGAGAGCCTTCGGCCACCTGTTGCGTGACAGGCACACAGCAAGCCGCCGTGCGTCCTCATGGGACCGCACCGGCGCCAACAATGACTACCTCCGTGTCGAGCGGGGTCGACGGCCACGTTGCTCGACTGCGACGGACCGGGATGCGTCACCCACCTCTACCTCGCGATGGCCGCCCCTGAACTGACCGACTATCGGGACGCCGTCCTACGGTGCTTCTGGGACGGCTAGGAGTCGCCGTCCGTGGAGGTGCCCATCGGGGAGTTCTTCCGGGTGTGCCACGGCCGCATCCGGGAGTACAGCAGTGCGCTGACCGCAGTGAATCCGGGCATGGGTGCCTCCTGGGGTCTCAACTCCTATTTCCCGATGCCGTTTCTCCGCCGGGCGCTCGTGACCCTCGAGCACAGAGAGGACACGGCCCTCGGCGGTCCTGTCGGCGCGTTGTGGTACCACGTCGACTACGAGACCTACGGGAGCGGGGGTGCTCGGGGCTTCGGGGAAGTGCGGGACGAGGGCGAGATCCTCCACTTCCACGCCCAGTTCAGGATGGAGCCGGACACCGTTCCCGCGATGGAACCGGCGAATCACCAACTGCATCAGGGAGTGAACCTCGACGGAGGGGAGAACTACGTTGCGCTCAGTGCGTCCGGTCGGGGACACATGGTCGGCCTCGTTCTCTCGGTCGACAACAAGGCGGGTGGGTGGTGGGGCGCGAGGGCGACGACATGGTCTTCGTCGACGACGACACGTGGCCACCGAGCATCCACGGGACGGGAACGGAGGAGGTGTTCGGCGGCGGCGCATGCCCGGTGCGGGAGTACTCCGGACCATATCACGGCTTCCATCTGATCGAGCGCGAGGACTTCGCGGGTCTGACGGGCATGTACCGCTGGTTCGTCCACGACCCGCTGGGCTTCAGGAAGTCCATCAGGTGGACGATCGAGCACGGACACGCGAACAACTTCGCGAACGACTATTCGTCGGTAGCGTTCTGGCACCAGGTCGAGCCGCACCAGCCGTTCTCTCCTCTCCCGGAGCGGGACGAGATGGGACCAAGCTTCCCACCCGAATATCCGGACGCACGCTTGGCAGAGTTCACCTGGATGGCCCGCCACATCGACGACCAGGCCGGGATCGCTCGGGTAGCTGAGTCGTTCTACCGGGAGATTTCGCCGAAGTACTCCGCCTCACCAAGGGAACCTGCCCCGTCCGAGGAGTGGGCCTCCAATCCCAGGGCAACGGGACGCCGGTGGCCCCGGTCAGATCCCGACGACGACGTCGGAGGTCAGATCGTGGAGTCCGCGAAGAACGGCGAAGGGAGTGACGGCGCTGGTTCGCACGTTGATCGGTGACGGAACGTTGCGGAATGAGAACGAATACGACCCCGCAGCGCCCGCTGCGTTCACCGTGTGGGTGACCACTGTCGTGCGCGGGTCGCCTGTGATGGAGACGAGAACGCGGTCGAAGCCGATCGTCGTGAGGGACAGAGTTGCCGCGACGTTGACCGATGTGGGGAAGAGTTCGACGGCGTCGCGTGCGGGACCCCTGAAGACCTCTACCGGTTCCGATCCCCGCAGCAAGGCATCCCTGGTCCCCTGGTCCATCCACGCCTCGACGACAGCTCGTGGAGGCTTGACCGTGCTGAGCTCGACTCTGTCCAGACCGCCTAGCGCGGCAGCGGCACGCAGGATGTCCACCCCTCCGATCGCCCCCGTGGTGACGAGGAGGCGACCTGGCCCGGCGGCGGCAAGTTCTCTGAGGTGTCCGAGCAGATCGTCGTCCCGTAGGGCTCCCACGCTCACCACGACGAGGCTTCGGCCCGACTCGAGCGTGAGCGGGCCGTAAGCACCGACGGCCTCCTGAGCAGCCGCTTCGACGATCACATCAGATGCCTCGAGGAGGGCCTCGAAGGTGTCCATGCGGTATTCGGGTGGCACCTCGGAATACGCGTAGATGCCTGAGAGGTGAGTACCCCTGGGCGCTTGGGCTGCCAGCGAGTCTGCGATCACCGAGCCGACGGCGCCGTGGCCGACGATGCCGATACCCGACGAACCCTGCATGGAGCAATGATCCCAGATCTGGCTGCGTGAGTTGAGGCGCGAGGCGGGGCCAGGAGGTCGGAACAGAGGTGAGTGCCGGGGTATGTGGGTAGCCTGTCGCCATGCGTGACGTGGACGTGCGTCGGGAGGATTCACCGGGGCAGATGACCGCAGACGTTGCCGTGCCGGCGGCGGTCAACGAGAGCCTTCGCGCGCTGCGCGAGATGGACGTCGCGGTCTATCGAGGGATTGCCGAGGTCGACGTGCCCTTGGCAGATCACTTCATCAGACCTCTCTCGGAAGCCGCCAACTACTCGCGCATCTGGATGTTGCTGGCCGGCGTGCTCGCGCTTGCAGGCGGGAAGGAGGGGAAACGAGTTGCACTGCGGGGGCTGGTCGCGATCGGGCTCACGTCCGCCGTCACCAATCTCGCGTTCAAGAACATCGCGCGCCGGCCCCGGCCCGACCACAGTGGCGTCGCGGAGAAGCGCCGGCTGGCCCTTCCGTCGTCGCATTCCTTCCCGTCGGGGCACACGGCGTCGGCATTCGCTTTCGCATCGGCGGTCTCGGCGGATGCACCATGGCTACTGCGCGACACGACGGTCCTGCTCGCAGCCCTCGTGGGTTTCAGTCGTGTGTACACCGGCGTCCACTATCCCGGTGACGTCCTGGCCGGTGCCGGGGTGGGCTGGATTGCCGGGCGCCTCACGCGTGTCGTGATGCCGCGTAGCGGTCCCCTCTTCCGGCTCCGGCCCGGCAGGAGACCGTAGCAACCGTGTCGCAGTCCTGGATCCCCGGGATCTCGGCGGCGCGCTCCTATCAGCGTTCGTGGCTCGGCCCGGACATCGTGGCCGGAATCGTCCTCGCAGCGATCCTCGTGCCCCAAGGGATGGCGTACGCGGAGCTCGCCGGGGTCCCCGCAGTCAACGGTCTCTACACGACGATCGTCTGCCTCGTCGCCTATGCGGTGTTCGGGCCGTCCCGGATTCTCGTGCTGGGTCCCGACTCGTCCGTGTCGCCGCTCATCTTCGCCGCCATCACACCTCTGATAGTGACGGACGACCCCGCGAGCGCGGTCACGCTCGCAGCCATGCTCGCCATCCTCGTTGGTCTGATCGAGGTCGGTCTCGGGGTTGCAAAGCTCGGGTTCGTCGCCGACCTGCTCTCGAGCGAGGTGCGGGTCGGGTACCTCAACGGCCTCGCGGTGACGATCATCCTCGGGCAGATCCCGAAGCTGTGCGGCTTCTCCGTCGACGCCGACAGCTTCGGTGAAGAAGTCCGCGAGGTGATCGGCGGTCTGTCCGACGCGGACATCACGACGGTGGTGGCCGGTCTTGTGGTGCTGGCAGTGCTCCTCGTCCTGCCCCGCCTGACCAAGCGCGTCCCGGCAGTCCTCGTCGCTGTGGTGGGTGCCACGATCGTGTCGGCGGTGCTCGACCTGTCCTCCCGTGGTGTCCAAACGGTCGGGTCGCTTCCCCAGGGGTTCCCCGCGCCGTCGCTTCCCTGGACCAGCGCATCCGATGTCGGCGCGCTGATGCTCGCCGCGGTCGGGATCGTCCTCGTGTCCCTGACGGACACCATCGCGACGGCGTCGAGCTTCGCCGCTCGGCGCGGCGAGGAGACCAAGCCGGATCAGGAGATGATCGGCGTGGGGATGTCGAACGTCGCTGCCGGGCTCTTCCAGGGATTCGCGGTCTCGGTGAGCAGTTCGAGAACGGCGGTGGCCGACCAGTCGGGAGCGAAGAGCCAGATGACGGGAATCGTGAGTGCCGGCATCGTGATGGCCCTGGTCCTCGCGTTCAACGACCTCCTGTCCGCGCTGCCACAGACAGTTCTGGCGGCGGTGGTCATCGGTGCGGCGCTGTCCCTTCTCGACTTGAAGGTCCTCGGGCGCTACGCCCGCGTACGCAGGTCGGCCCTGCTGCTGTCGCTCGTCGCGACCGCGGGTGTGATGATCCTCGGGGTTCTCGAGGGGATCCTCGTCGCGATCGTGCTTGCGATTCTGCTGTTCTTCCGCCGGAACTGGTGGCCACACGGGGAGGTCCTCGGCGAGGACGAGGAAGTCGGTGGCTGGCACAGCCTTACGATGGATTCGCGGGCCCGTGAGGCTTCCGGGATCGTCGTGTTCCGCTGGGAGGCTCCGCTGTTCTTCGCCAACTGCAACCAGTTCCGCGACCAGGTGAGGGCTCTGGTGCGGGAGAAGTCGCCGTCGTGGGTCGTCCTCCAGTGCCAGGCGATCACGGATATCGACGTGACCGCAGGTGAGATGTTGCGGGACCTCGACGAGGAGTTGAACGACGCAGGGATCCACATGGCGTTCGCCGAGTTGCGCACGCGCCTTCACGCCCTGGTCCTGCGCTACGGCCTCTTCGAGACTCTCGACCACGAGCACTTCTACACGTCCCTCGAGGAGGCCCTCGCCGCTGTGCGCTCGGATGTCTCCTCGCTCGAGAGCTCGTCGGAGACGCCGTAGCAACTGCGGATTCGCTGCCGGGCAAGCAAGCCGATCCTGCGACGTGGGCGGATTGGGTCACGGTATTGGTGTCTGGATCTGCCCAGGTGGGGGGTGGGAGGGACGCGCGTTCGAGGGGCAGTGGCGGGACGGGCGAACCTGTGGGATGCTCCTGGCATGGCGGCTTTGCCCTTCACCGACAGGATGAGCGAAAGCGACGCGCTCATGTGGGACATGGAGAAGGATCCCCGGCTGCGGAGCACCATCACTGCGCTCCTTCTCCTGGAGCAGGCCCCCGAGTTCGACCGCTTCCGCGGCGAGTTCGACCGGGCGGTGCGCATCCTGCCGAGGTTTCGACAGCGCGTCGCCACCCCGCCCCTGCACCTCAGCACCCCGATCTGGGTGGACGACACGGACTTCGAGCTCGACTTCCACGTCCGGCACGCGTCGGTCGCCGGCGGATCGGTCCGCGACGTCCTCGACCTGGCAGGCGTCTGGGCGATGGCCGGGCTCGACAGGGCGAGACCCCTCTGGGAGGTCACGCTTCTGTCCGGACTCGAGGATGGCGGCGCCGCCTGCCTGCTCAAGGTCCACCACTCCATGATCGACGGGGTCGGCGGCATGCGGCTCGCCGGAGAGCTCCTCTCCTTCGAGCCGACCGGCCCCGAACGCGTCCTGCCCGCGCTGCCGGACCCCCGAGCAGTGACACGGCGGGACCTCGTCCTCGATGCCCTTGGACAAAGGATGCGGGGCGCCACCGGAGCCGTGCGTACCGCCCCACACACCCTGGGTCAGTTGGCGGGAGCACTCCTCCGGCCCCGAAGGACGGTGCGGGACACTGTTCGTATGGCTCGGTCCGTCGCGAAGCTCGTCGCGCCGGCGACGTCCATGCTCTCGCCCATCATGACTCGCCGTAGCACGACGTGGCGTTACGACGTGTTCGATGTCGACTTCGACGACCTCAAGAAGGCGGCGCACCGCTGCGAGGCCTCCCTCAACGACGCTTTCGTGGCCGCCGTCTGTGGCGGCCTTCGCCTCTACCACGAGCGTCGTGGTTGGCCTGTCGACGAGTTGCGTATGACGATGCCTGTCAACATCCGCACGGACGACGAGCCTCTCGGGGGAAACCGAATATCCCCCCTGCGTTTCCGCGTCCCGGTGGGGATCGTCGACCCCGCCAAGCGCGTCTCGACGCTGCGGGACATCATGCGGAGCTGGCGTGCCGAACCTGCCATTGCGGTGACGGAGCAACTTGCCGGAATGCTCAACGCCCTTCCGACCTCGGTGATGACGGCCGTCTTCGGCGGGATGCTCACACATGTCGACTTCCTCACGAGCAACGTTCCCGGGATCCCCGTTCCGTGCTGGCTTGCGGGGAGTCGAGTTCTGCGCTGGTACGCCCTTGGCGCCACCGAGGGCTCTGCCATGAACGTGACCCTCATGTCCCACGACGGAACGTGTTGCATCGGCATCAACACCGACCGGGCCGCGGTAACGGACCCGGAGTTGATGCGGGAGTGCCTTGCCGAGGGTTTCGCGGAGCTCTGCACGACGCTCTGAGAGAGCCCTCGTCCACCGAGGCCGGTTTGTGAGGATCAGACCTCAGACCTCGATTGCCACGTACTTGGTCGTGAGGTACTCCTCGAGGCCTTCGGGGCCGCCCTCCCTGCCCAGTCCGGACTGCTTCACGCCTCCGAAGGGGGCAGCGGGGTTGGAGACGAGTCCGCGATTGAGCCCCACCATCCCAACCTCGAGGCGTTCCGTGGCCGACAGAGCCCGCGCGAGATCACGTGTGTAGACGTATGCGCCAAGCCCGAAAGGGGTGTCGTTGGCCATCGCCACGGCCTCGTCCAGTCCGTCGAAGGTCAGCACCGGTGCGACCGGGCCGAAGACCTCCTCGTCCACGATGCGGGCTTCGGGATGGATCTCGCAGAGTACGGTGGGGGGATAGAACCAGCCGGGACCCTCGGGGACGTCCCCGCCCGTGAGGACGCTGGCCCCGCGGGAGCGGGCATCCTGGACCAGTCCGTGGATGAACTCCCGCGAGGGGGAGTCGATGATCGGCCCGACGTCCACTCCCTCTTCGGTTCCCCGACCGACGACGAGTGCCGCCATGCGTTCCGCGAGCCGGCCCGCGAACTCTGCCGCAACGGGCGTCTCGACGAGGAACCTGTTCGCGGCGACGCAGGACTCACCCATGTTGCGCATCTTCGCGATCATCGCGCCTTCGACCGCAGCGTCGAGATCTGCGTCCGCGAACACCACGAAGGGTGCGTTCCCGCCGAGCTCCATCGAGGTGCGCAGTAGCCCGCCCGCTGCCTGCTCGGCCAGCTTGCGGCCGACGGGTGTCGATCCCGTGAACGAGAGCTTGCGCGCACGGCCGTCCCGGATGAGGGGTTCCATGACGGCACCGGAGTTGCTCGTCGTGACCACATTGCAGACACCCGGTGGGAGGCCGCATTCCTCGAGGATGGCTGCGAAGAGGAGCATCGAGAGAGGTGTCTGCTTCGCGGGCTTCACGACCATGGTGCACCCTGCAGCGATCGCAGGACCGATCTTGCGCGTGCCCATGGCCAGTGGGAAGTTCCACGGCGTTATGAACAGGCACGGGCCGACAGGCTCCTTCATGGTCAGGATCCGGCCGCTGCCGTTGGGGGACACCGTGTAACGCCCGTTGATGCGCACGGCCTCCTCCCCGTACCAGCGGACGAACTCCGCTGCATAGGCGATCTCACCCCTCGACTCGCCGAGCGGCTTGCCCATCTCGAGGGTGAGGACGAGCGCAAGCTCGTCGATTCTCTCCATGATCGTCTCGAAGGCACGTCGGAGGATCTCGCCTCTCTCACGCGGGGGGGTCACGCCCCACGACTCTTGCGCCTCCACTGCGGCGTCGAGTGCTGCCATGCCGTCGGCCGGGGACGCATCCGCGATCTCGACCAGCACGTTCCCTGTCGACGGGTCCTCCACCGGCAGGAGCCGTTCGGACTCGGCGGCTCGCCACGAGCCGCCTATGTAGAGGCCGGTCGGCACGCCGCCGAGCGCCGTGGTTTCAAGCTTGTTCGTCATCGGCATCTCCTGGGCCAACTCTACGGGAGTGGGACCTGACGGCCGTCGTGTGGCTGCGAGGAAGCGTGCGAGCGCAACTGACTGCGATGTCGCGGGCGAGGTATGTGTTAGGGTTCAGAGGTCGTCCGCAAGAGGCGGACATCCGCTCTGCGGTCCGGTCGGTGGAATTCGGATCCGGACCCTTCTCGATCTTCGTTGCCCTGCGCCGCGCTGCTCGAGTGAGTGTGCCAAGGCAACGGCCCAGGTTGGGCCAAGGAGATCACCTGGCAATGTCGAGTTTTCTCGACCTCGGCGTACCCGAGGACCTCTGTTCCGCGCTCGCGGAGCGAGGGATAACGACCCCCTTCCCGATCCAGTCCGCGGCCATTCCGGATCTGCTTGCGGGACGCGACGTCTGCGGCCGTGCACCGACGGGTTCGGGCAAGACGATCGCGTTCGGTGCCCCTCTCGTGTCGCGGGTCCGCAAGGCCGCCCCCAAGCTTCCCCGCGCCCTGATCCTTGCCCCGACACGCGAGCTGGTAGCCCAGATCCAGGAGGAGCTGAAGCCGCTGGCCGCGCGACGCGGGCGCAGAGTCCTTGCCATCTATGGCGGTGTCGGCTACCAGCCACAGCGTCAGGCGCTCCGCAAGGGGGTGGACATCCTTGTCGCGTGTCCCGGTCGCCTCGAAGATCTCGTCGGGCAGGACGCCCTCCGCCTGAGCGAGGTCGACATCGTCGTGATCGACGAGGCGGATCGCATGGCGGACATGGGGTTCCTCCCGGCGGTGCGCAGGATCGTCAAGGCGACCGCTGCTTCGCGCCAGACGGTCCTCTTCTCGGCCACATTGGACGGTGACGTCGCCGTTCTCACCAGGGACTGCCAGAAGGACCCCGTGCGTCACAGTGTCGAGAACGACAGCGACCGCGCAGGGACTGCCGAGCACCGCTTCGAAACGGTACCTCCCCACGCACGCGTCCAGCGTCTTGCGGAGGTGGTAGGTGAGGCGGGATCGACGATCGTCTTCTGCCGGACCCGTCACGGTGCGGACAAGGTCGCCAAACGTCTCGGTCATGAGGGCGTCCGCGCGGTTGCCATCCACGGAGGCCGATCGCAGAACCAGCGTTCGAGGGCGCTGGCGAACTTCACGAAGGGATCGGCGCTGGTGCTCGTCGCGACCGACGTCGCAGCGAGGGGCATCCACGT
The DNA here is from genome assembly GCA_021404985.1 of Actinobacteria bacterium ATB1. Taxonomy (GTDB): domain Bacteria; phylum Actinomycetota; class Acidimicrobiia; order UBA2766; family UBA2766; genus QWHP01. The sequence continues at coordinate 8,657 of QWHP01000002.1, read as the reverse complement.
GGACGACGTGGCGTGCGTCGTCCATTTCGATCTCCCGGCCGACGCGAAGACCTACCTGCACCGATCGGGCCGGACGGCTCGCAAGGGAGCGTCGGGTCTCGTCGTGTCGCTCGTGGCCCCGCATCAGGTCGGCGACCGCAGAAAGCTCGAACACGAGCTGGGTTTCGGGTCCGGCTCAGCGGCACCGTCGGAGGGCCGGGGGAATCGTCCCGCAAGCGGCAAGCCGCGGAGACGAGACGGTGCACGCCACCGAGGTGCTCCGGCCCGAACTCGGCGCTCTTCGAGCGGGGAGGACCGGTCATGACCACGAACCTGACGCCCGACGGCTGGGACGAAGGCCGTGAGTGCGAGGCACACGAGATGGCTTGGTGTGCCTACTGCAATCCCAACGAGAGTTCGATGAGGAGAACTGACGCCGCCAAGGTCAAGGCCGAGCCCAAGGCACCACCGCGGGCTGCCACGAAGGGGCGCAGCGCAGGAACGAAGAAGAAGGCAGCGCGCACCTGACAGGGATGTGGAAGGGGCCGCAGTCTCGCAGGAAGCCCAGCCACGATCTGTTCTCAGGATGAGTAGCTGATCTTGCGGCCGTTCCACTTCTCGAGGGTCCGCGCCTCCTCGGGCGTTACCACGAGCCAGGGGTGACCTCCCCGGTCGCCGGCCGTTCCACCTTGGCGGCGCTGTTCGATCTCGAGGAGGATGCGGACCGAGTGCATGGCCTCGAAGTAGCACAGCACATCCGGGTCCGGAAGCCCCCTCTCGGCCCTCGCTTCGTATTCCCGCATGAATCGCCGGGAGACTGCGGATGCCGCGAGTCTCACGATCGGTGCCAGGGCGCGTGGGCTGCGCAGTGGGTAGGCGGTGGGCGGCCGACGCAGACAGGCGGGACGCCGTCATGGAACCGTCGCGAGCGTGCTGTCGAAGGCTGCGGGACTGCTGAAGGGAGAGCGCGTCCTCGCGTCGGTTGCGGCTGCGGAGGACGTCACTACTCGCGGCCGACGCCGTTGCCCCGGGGGGAAGTCCTTGGCGTGGACCTCGGAACCGACGGTCGAGCTCGCCGCGCGCGTGCCGGTGCCGGCGGGGTCGACAACGCGCAGTTCCGGCAAGCCGATGCCCAAGTCGAGGACTTCAGGCCGGGCAAGTTCGACGTGGTGATCAGCCGGTTCGGCACAATTTTCTTCGCGGACCCGGTTGCAACCTTCCGGAACATCGCTTCCGCGCTCCGTCCCGGCGGGCGTTTGCACGTCGTGACATGGCGTCCCCCTGGTCCAGAACGAATGCCTCTCGGTTCCGGGAGCCGCTCTTCTCGCGTACGGCTCTCTCCCGGACACGGCTGGTACCACAGGGATGTTCGCCCAGTCCGATCCGGACGCGATCCAGTCGGTGCTCTCTATCGCCGGCTTCGGCCGGTGCGACACCCGACCCGAGGACGTCAGATTGTGTCCCGGGCCAACTCCTCGCGAGGTCGCGGACTACGTGTCGTCAAGCGGGGTCGGAAGGGCAGTGCTCGAAACGGTCCCGGACCACAGGCGCGAGGAGGCACGTGCAGCGGTCGAAGCGGCTCTGGCGGAGCGATCGGGTCCCGACGGTGTGGTTCTCGGTGCCGCACTCTGGGTGACGAGCACCACCGTCCCCGGGTGACCGGCTCCAGTGTGGGAGTCGCGCTCACGTCAGCGGCCGTGGCAGAGTTTGGCCTTGCGGCCGCTCCCGCACGGACACGGCTCGTTGCGCCCGGCCGTTGCGAAGATCTTCATCACCTCGTCGGCGTGCCTGCCCTGGCGTAGGAGGTCTGCCATGAGGCGCATCGGACCGTCGACGTGGCCGAAGAAGGCCTTGTATCCGGCACACAGGTAGTTCAACCCGGGATCGCCGGCGGGGGTCGTGGTGAAGCGGTTCTTCGGGCACTCGCCGTGGCATGCGAAGAACACCTCGCATTCCCGGCAGTACGAGGGGAGCGTGTCCCTCTTCGCGTTCCCGAAGGCGCGTTGCGCGTCGGAGCCGACGAGCTCCGGCAGCGAGGTCTCGGTAATGTTCCCGAGTCGATGCCTGCCGTCGACGAAGTGGTCGCAGGAGTACAGGTCTCCGTTGTGCTCGAGTGCAAGCGCGTCTCCGCACGTCTCGGCGAAGATGCACATCCCCGGAGGCAGACCCAACCACGATGCGAGGCCCGCGTCGAAATGGTTGACGAACACCCTGCCGACGTCCCGCGTCACCCAGGTGTCGAACACGTCGATCAGGAAGCGGCCCCACGCATCCGGAGCGACGGAACGGCCGGAAACCCGCTGTCCCGTTCCCTCGCCGGTCGCAGTGTCGTGCTCGACGACGGGGATGAACTGGATGAACTCTGCCCCGAGGTCGTCCCGCAAATGTCGGTAGACCTCGAGCGGATGGTCCTCGTTCGCAGAGTTCACCGTGCAGAGGACGTTGAACTCGACGCGATGAGCCGCGAGCCTCTCCAGGCCTTCGATCACCCTGTCGTAGGTCGGTTGCCCACGCTTGTCGACTCGGTGGGCATCGTGCATCTCGCGAGGTCCGTCGATACTGATGCCGACGAGGAAATCGTGCTCAGCGAAGACCTCGCAGAGTTCGTCGGAGAGGAGGGTGCCGTTCGTCTGGATCGTGTACACGACTCTCTGGTCCGGCGCGCGGAGTTCTTCTGCGATTTGCACGGCACGGCGGTAGAAGTCGACCCCCATGATCGCCGGCTCACCACCCTGCCAGGCGACCGTGGCCTCGGGGCCGGCCTGGGATGCGAGCAGTTGCCCGATGTAGGCCTCGAGCACCGAATCGTCCATGCGGAACCGGCCGTCCGGGTAGAGGTCCTCCTTCTCGAGGTAGAAGCAGTAGGCGCAGTCCAGGTTGCAGATCGCCCCGGTCGGCTTCGCCAGCACGTGGAAAGGTGCCAGCGCCGGCACGTCGCTTTGCCGGGTGCCTGCGCCGTCGCTCACGCGGTGCGTGCGGGTGCCTGCAGACGCCGCAGAGGGGGTTGGGTCCTGGGAGGCTGCCGTCTCGGGGGCAACTCTGTCAGCAGGTCGGCCGTGGCGCCGGCGACGATCCGGATCGCGCGCTCGAAAGCGGCCTCCGTCTGCTCGCTGACCTTCTGGACTCCGCTCACCTTTCGCACGTACTGCCGGGCGGCTGCTTCGATCTCTTTCTCGGTGGCCGGTGGCTCGAGCCCCCGCAATGTCGTGATGTTCCTACACATGCCTTGCCACGCTAGTGGCCCGCCGGCCGGTTGGCCATGCGGATGCCTGGGGTTCGACCCGGCTCACACTCGCCGTGGAGACATCGCTGGCCGTTGGCTCCGCGTCGCCGCGGTCCTGGGGATCGCCCAGACTCTCGCGATCCTCCTGTCCGCCGGGAACGCCGAAGGGGAGTGGTACTGGTCATACATCCTCATGGTCGCGCTTCACTTCTCGCTCCTGGTCCTCGCACCCGCCATGAGCCCGACATCAGCGAGGGTCATGGCTGTCGTCACGATCTCCTACGGGTCCTCGTCGCGATAGCTCATGCGGGCGGCGGGCTCGGCGGGGCAGACGGGGCAGACGGGGACTGGGTCCCTATCTTCGACGCCGCGACGACCTCCCTGGCGACTTCCCCCGAAATGTGTTCCCGGGGTCGATCGGCCTGGGTCTTCTCATCGCTGCCGCGGGCGGAAGTCGCGTGGCCGGCTCGCGGAACGGGTGACGCGCAGAGACATGAGCCGTTACCTTGGAGGACCGATGAACGTGACAGTGGTTCCCGACAGCCTCATGTGCCTGACGGACCCCGAGTCGCGGGGGTGTTGAATGCGGGCACGTTTCGTGCACGAGTCTGTCGGTGGCCGAGTCGTGTTCGGTGCCGGGACTCTGCCGGAGGTCCGCGGAGAGGCGGTCGCCCTGGGCATGGGGAGGATCCTCCTCATCACGAGTGCGAGCAGCGCGACCACCGGAGACGAGGCGGAAAGCCACCTCGGAGACCTCACCACACTGCGCTGGAGGGAAGTCGTCGAACACGTACCCGTCGCCTTGGCGGAGCGCGCCCGCGCTGCGGCAGGGGAGGTGGGCGCCGACGGAATCGTGAGCGTTGGCGGCGGCTCCGCGACCGGTCTGGCCAAAGCGGTGGCTCTGGACCTGAAGATCCCCGTCCTCGCCGTACCGACGACCTATTCGGGGTCTGAGATGACGCAGATCTGGGGCATGACGGATGGCGAGAAGGTCACCGGCCGGGATCCTTGCGTGAAGCCGTCGACCGTGATCTACGACCCCGAGGTCACCGTCGACCTCGCGCCTGCGGTCACGGCCCAGAGCGCATTCAACGCTCTCGCCCACTGCGTCGAGGCCCTGTATGCCAAGGCATCGAACCCGCTGACCGACCTCGTGTGCGAGGGGGGCATACGGGCGCTCTCACGGGCATTACCTGACTGCATCGGCCACCCTCGTGACATCGAGGCGCGGGCGAACCTCATGTTCGGCGCCTGGATGGCCGGCTTGGCCATGGCCGAAGTCGGCATGGGCCTTCACCACCGGATCTGCCACATCCTCGGAGGGCGTTTCGCGGTCCGCCATGGGGCGGCGAACGCCGCGCTGCTGCCTCACGTCGTCGCGTTCAACACCGACGTATGCGGTGCCGTCCTCGATCCACTCCGCAGGGCTCTGGGCTCGGCGGATCCTGCTCTGGCGCTCTGGGACCTGGCCCGGGATGCCGGGCTGGAGCCTGGCCTCGCCTCGCTCGGGGTCCAACGACGCGATCTCGAAGCCGTCGCGCGGCAGGTCGTCGAATCCAGTCCGGACAATCCACGAGCCTTGGTTCACGACGAGGTGCTCGCCATGCTCGACGAGGCATGGTCCGGATGCGCTCCTGGAAGTCCCGTGGCGAGACGCGGCACGTTCCCGGAAGGAGGGTCATGACGACACATGGACTCGACGTCGACAGGGCTGAGGAGTGGGAGGAGTTGCGGCGCCTGCATCTGAGGCCTCGTGAAGACCGCCCGAGCTCCTCTGCGCGTGGCGTGCATCACGTTGCGCTGATCTCGTCAGACGTCGAACGAACGATCCGCTTCTATCAGGAGTTCCTCGAGTTCCCCCTGACCGAGCTCTTCGAGAACAGGGACTACCGGGGCTCCACCCACTTCTTCTTCGACATCGGCAACGGCAACACGCTCGCGTTCTTCGACCTTCCGGGACTCGACCTCGGGAAGTACCAGGAGGTGCTCGGTGGCCTGCACCACCTGGCGATCTCGGTCGAGCCCGACAGATGGCATCACCTCAAGGCGAAGCTCGACGAGACCGACGTTCCCTATGCCCACATCGACGGGTCGTCCCTGTACTTCTCCGGGCCTGACGGAGAGCGGATCGAGGTGATCTCGGACCCCCTCGGTGAGATGTACGGGTCACCGGTCATGTGATCAGCAGCTCCTGCCCTCGGGTCGGTAGTAGGTGGTGTAACGATCCGTCTCTTCGCGGCCGTCCGGCCACCTGATGACCCGGGTGTCCTTGACTATGCGGCAGACACCCTGCCTGCTGAGCGTCTGCGGGAGCGCCTCGACAACGCGCCCGTCGCTCAGGCCCCAGAGCTCCACGGTGATCGAAGAAGCGGAGTAGGAAGGCCATATCAGGACGGGGCCGGGCGAGGTGTTCGTGAACACCAGGTCGGGCTTCGGATATCCGAGGGTGGCCTCCCTTCCCCGTGGATAGCGGGAGATGTAGATGCTGTGAGGTGTGTGTTCGTCTACGTGTAGCCCGGCCCAATAGACGGCGTTGTAGAGGGTTGTGGCGAACTGGCTGATCCCGCCGCCGGGGGACTGTGCGTACACGCCGTCCTCGATCACCTTGGCCACCTTCCACCCCTTGGCCTTCGTTCGCGGCCCGATGTGGTCGTTGATCGAGAACGTCTCTCCGGGCATGAGCACGACGCCCTGCATGATGTCGGCGAGCTTGTGGATGTTCTCGACCCTGGCTCCGCCGGCTGGGTGCCTGGTCGTGAAGGTCGAGAGACGCGTGAGGGGACCGAACTCGGCGAGCTCCTCGGCTGTCTTCTCAGGCAGGAGCCTGGTTTCGCGGAGCTGCACTACGCGGCGCGACGGATCGGTGGCGGAGAGCGCCCGCTCGAGCGCGACACCGCTCCCTTTGGCACAGCAGCCGATCCCCTCGCTTCCCGGCACGACCACCGAGGCTCCGTTCTCGATCCTGTAGCTCGCGTCGACCGCAGGAGTGCCGACTCCGTCAGGCAGATGATCAGGCAGGTTCTCCGCCAAGGCCGTCTCGTCGACGACGACGCGGAACCCCTCCCGGTCGGCGCGTGAACCGAGGAACTCCGTGACATCCTCCGGCGTGAGCTCCATCGAGGCACCGAGCAGTGTCACCGTGATCGGGGAGGATAGCCACTCTGCTTTCGCCTTCTCCGCGGCGGCCTGGGCATCCGTCTCGTCGTAACGCGGCCTGATGATTCCCGAAGGGAGCTCGAGCCGGCCGCCTTCACCGCTGCCGTCCCCGGCATCGATGATTCGTTCGCGGAGCAACGTGAGTGCCCGATCAACGTGGATCTGTCTGCCGACCGCCGGTGGCGTGACGACGGGTTCGAGATCCTCCCAAGCGACCGTCGGCTCCACCACATCGGAGTGGCCCGGGAAGTCGAGGCTCCGCAGGAACGTCCGGGCAGTCTTGCCGTCGACTTCCACCTCCCAGTCGATGTTCCGGCCGAAGATCCGGGCCTGCATCCATTCGTAGGCACGCGTCCAGGGAAGACCGTGCCTCCCAGTGCTCCTCGCCTCGTCGACGGCTCTGGCAGAGTCGAGGCCCATGCCGGCTTCGCTCGGGACGATCTCGAAGTTGGCGTTCTCGACGCGTACTGGGATCGCACGGGAGTTGACCTGAGCGGCCCGGCTCTCGAGCCGCCCCCCTGCAGTCTCGAACCTGAGGCCACCCACTTCAGTCCCTCCGACGGAGACACCGGGCATCACCTGGCCGGAGTGCACAGCCAGGTCGACCGTGTACGCAGCCGCGAAAGCGGCCACGAGGACGGCCAGTCCCAGGAGGGTCCACATACCTCGTTTCGTGCGGACGACGCGACTGATCTTCGAGGGGAGGTCCACGATCGCGGAGGGTCGGCGCTGCGACTTGACCGTGCTCTCCAGGGGAACGTTCCTTCCCTTGCCGGTTCCGGTGATCTGAGTTCTGCCCTCACCTTCGGTGCTGACCTGGGTACGGATGCGTGAGCTGTCCCTCTCGGTTTCCACGCGTGGTTACCTCCCCATCGCTGCAACTGCACCCGCACCCACGACGGCCACCAAGGCCAGTCCCGCGGCGAGGAAGCGCCAGTCACGCTCGTTCGTCCACCGGACGCACAGCCAGACGATGCGCAGCAGCGGTGTGGCGATCACGACTGTCAGTGCCGCTCGCTGCAGGGCATCCGCAACGTCACGGGGGAGCACCAGTCCGGCGAACGCGAGGACCAGGGCTCCGAGCGTGGCCGCGGTGAGGGCGGGACGTTGCCAGTGACCTCGGATCGTGCTCACACGCCCAGGCGGGATCGGCCGGCGTTCGGTGTTCATGCCTGGACCACCAGGACGACAGCCACGGCAACGAGGAGAACCGAAAGAACTCGGCGCACCAGGGAGGGAGAAAGGCGGGACTGGAGGAGGGCCCCCGCCTGCCCACCGAGGAGAGCCCCTACCACGACGGCGGATCCGAGCCGCGTGTCGATTCTTCCCTGCAGGGCGAAGACGATCAATGCTGCCGATGCCGTGATCCCTACAGTGAACGTGGTCGTTGCCGCCGCGACCTTCGTCGGGACGTGCATGACCTCACTTGTGGCGGGGGTCTTGATGAAGCCCCCGGGCGCGCCGGCGAGGCCCGCGATCAGACCGGCAAGTGCCATCAGGGAGAGGCCTGCGGGCAGGCGCACGACTCGGTAGGGGGCGATGCCTCCTCCGACCGGGTAGGCACCGCTCAGGGATCCGACGCGTTCGCCGACGTCGGACGGCACGCAAGCGGGATCAGGTGGGTTCCGTGTGGGTCGACGCCTGCCCCCGGCGACGGCGGCGGTGAGCGCCGTCGCTGCAAGGACATACGTGAGGACACGATCGCCGATTGCGTTGGAGACGAGGGCTCCGGTCACGGCGGCGGTCGTGGCGACCACTTCCGTCGTGATCCCGATGCGATGGTTCACAGAGCGTTCGAAAAGCTGGCGTGGCGCAGCGGAGATCGATCCCGCGGCCACTGTCACGAGGCCGAGGGGAGCCGCGATTGCCGCTGAGGTTCCGGTCACCACGAGGACGGGTACGAGGAGGATCGCGCCTCCGAGGCCTCCGAGGGTTCCTATCGCAGCCGTGGCAAACGCCAAGAGGACGTAGAGGGCTGTCTGCATGGAGATGACGGCGTACCCGACTTCGAAAGCCGAGTCGATGCTATGAGTCTTGTTGATGTGCCGCTGGTGATTCCAGACGCTATGGCCGGCGGGAGGTGGTCGAGGCCCGTCGCGGCTTTGGTGGTTCCGGCGCCTGTAGGGCAGAGACCCCATTACTTCTATCCATAGGCAGGCGAGCTAGGATCTCGCCCGGAGCTTCGGGGGCTTCGCATCGCATGCTCGACGAGACGACTGGAGCGTGCTCGTGTCTGACGACCTTTTCGATTTCGAAGCCGACGTACTCGTCGTCGGAAGCGGAGGCGCGGCCTTTGCCG
>QWHP01000251.1 GCA_021404985.1 Actinobacteria bacterium ATB1 | reverse complement strand
TACATCATCGACCGCTTGAAGGACATGATCGTGTCCAAGGCCGAGAACGTCTACCCGGCCGAGGTCGAACACGTGCTCGCCGAGCATCCCGACATCGCCGACGTCACGGTCATCGGCGTTCCCGACGAGGAGTACGGGGAGGCGGTCTGCGCAGTGGTTGTTCCCGCCGGCGACACATGCCCCTCGGCCGACAGCCTCCGGGAATGGGCGCGGGACAAGCTCGCCTCCTACAAACTGCCCCGACGGGTCGAGGTGGTCGAGGAGCTGCCCCGCAACCCCTCAGGCAAGGTCCTGCGTCGTGAGGTGCGTGCTCCGTTCTGGGCAGGACGAGAGCGCCAGGTGAACTGACCGCACAGCGATCGAGGTCGGGGCGAGGTCCCATTTGGATGGCGGCCTGGTCTCGTCACACAAGTATTGGGGGCGGGCGAACCGGTCGGTACCGACGTCGCCGACTTGTTGGTGAACGGGATCGAGTTCACCGGCGAATGCGGGCTCCTTGCCCGGCATCTGCGCGAACGGAACGAAGCTGCCCGTCCGACTTCGTCACGGCGGCCCCGAGAACAGGTTCGGCGTCACCCACCTCTTCAACGACCCCACGGACCGGGGCTTGGGTGCCTCAGGTGGTCCCACTCAAGGGCTGCCGCGATGACATCGACCGGGGCCTCGGCGCAGCGTTCTGCGACCCCGACTGTCACCAAGGAGTCGGGAATGCGCGACGTCTCGCCACCGCGCTCGAACGGACACACCCGATACCGCTCCCCTCGCTGCGTGAGATCCTCGACGGCGTCTCCACATCGGGAAACTCGGGATCGACAGGTGTCTCAACGGGACCCTCACTCACACGAACTTCGTCGTGTCGATGATCTCGACAGCAGCAAGGCCGCTGCATGAGCCCCGGTCCCTCACAGCCGGCGAAGGCCACCCTTTCCCGCAGTGCCATCAACGGCAGGCGAACACCTCGAAGGCCATGTCGCGACACACACCGTGGCGCTTCGCGGATCGATCGGATTCGCGTGTCGGAGCGGCCGCACGCACACACCCCACAAGCCTCCGCCCTAAGTATTGCTTGATTTCTGAGTATTACTCAGAATATGGTAACCATCTGGTTGGTGCACGCCCAGGGAAGGGACCGGCATGGTGGCGGAGACAACGCTGGATCCGAACCGCGACGATGAAGAGCGGGGCATGTTCCGCGTGGCGTTGCGCGATTTCGTGGACCGCGAGGTCCGCCCGCACACGGAGGCATGGGAGCAGGCGGGGGAGATACCGCGCTCTGTCTTTCGCCGTCTGGGTGATCTCGGCTACCTCGGAGTGCGTCTGTCCCAGGAGTACGGCGGCGCAGGCCGCGACTTCCGCTACACGGCGATCTTGGTCGAAGAGCTCGTACGCTGCGGTTCGATCGGAGTCCCCGTGAGCGTGATGGCCCACGCCGAGTTCGCCACCAAGGTCCTCGATCGAGTCGGATCGGCCGACCTAAAGGACCGTTTCGTACGTCCCGCAGCGGCGGGTCATCTGATCGGGGCCCTCGGTGTGACAGAACCCGATGCGGGAAGCGACGTGGCGGCGATCCGTACCCGTGCCGTCCGGGACGGCGACGACTACGTGATCGACGGCTCGAAGGTCTACATCACGAACGGCACGATCGCCGACTACGTGACGCTGGCAGTCCGGACGGGTCCTGTCGAGGCCGGACATCGGGGCCTGTCGCTGGTCGTCGTACCGACCGACACACCCGGCTTCAAGGTCGGCCGCCGCCTACGCAAACTGGGCTGTCACGCCTCCGACACAGCGGAGCTCTTCTTCGATGGCTGCCGGGTGCCAGTCGCGAACCTCGTGGGTGAGGAGAACGCCGGTTTCGGCTACATCATGTCCGGGTTCGAAGGCGAGCGTCTCGTCCTGTCCGTGATCGCGTGTGCGCAGATGCGTCTCATGTTCGAGGAGGCGTGCCGCTACGGCCGTGAGCGGTCGATCTTCGGCGAGAAGGTGCTGGGCTTCCAGGTGTGGCGCCACCGGCTCGCAGACGTCCTCACGACGATCGAGGCAGCCGAAGCACTCACGCACCGAGCAATCGAGATGTACGTGCAAGGTGTTCCGGCAAACGCAGAGATCTCGATGGCGAAGCTGTTCAGCGCGGAGGCCACGGTCGGCGTCGCCCACGACTGCGCCCAGATCTTCGGTGGCAACCGCTACATGGAGGAACAGCTCATCGGCCGGCTCCAGCGCGACTCGCTTGCCTTCAGCGTCGGTGCCGGCACAAGTGAGGTCATGCGTGAGATCATCGCTCGGACGAAGGGCATCGCTCCGTGACACGACCTCCTGTCACCATGGCAGGCACAGGCGTGTCGGGCCCCCTCGCCGTCGACACACGTTCGATCCCGGAGATGGTGCTCGCCGCCGCCGAAGCCGCTCTCGCCGACGCACAAACGGACTTCGGGAACATTGACGCGGTCGTCACGGCCTCCGTCGACCTCCACGACGGATTGACGGCTTCGAACATCGCAGTGACGGAGGTCGTGGGTGCCGTGATGAAACCCGAGACGCGCATCGCCGGGGACGGACTCGCCGCCGCCGCCCACGCTGCCTGCCAGATCTGGGCAGGGGCCTACGGCACCGTCCTCGTGGTTGCACACGGCAAGGCTTCGATGGCAGATCAAGACTCCGTCGAACAATGGGCCTGGGATCCCATCACCATCCAACCCCTCGGCGTCGGCTTCACGGTCGCAGCAGGACTCCAGGCTCGCGCGGTAATGGGCGAAGGGGATCCCGAGGCCGCCTTGTCGCGATGGGCGACCGTCGCGAGCAGACGATGGCAGGCGGTAGGGGTCGGCTCTCGACCTGAAGACGTGCTTGCGTCCCCGGTGACAGCAGCGCCGCTGCGGGCGCTGATGGCCGCGCCAGCAGCCGATGCCGCCTATGCAGTCGTCTTGACGGGAGAACCGCAAAGACGAGGCCCCGTGCTCAAGGGCGTGGGGTACGACCTCGACACGCATGCCCCGGGCGACAGGGACCTGGCCTCCTGGGCCGGCCTCGGACGCGCGTTCGCCCGGGCATGCCGAGTCGCTGGGTCTGACACCGGCGCTGCTTTCGACATCGTGGAGGCGTCGTGCAGGTACCCACACGAGGAGGAGCTCGTGGCCGCCGCCGTCCCGGCCCTGGCGGACTCGGATGTCGCGCCGTCGGGCGGCCTGTACCGGGGTGTCGCCCCGGTTGCAGCGGGCCTCGGCCGCCTCGTCGACACGGTCGATGCGCTCCGTTCGGGTCCACCGGCGCGTGCGCTGGCACACGGCACGTGGGGCCCCGCCGGACAAGCACATGCCGTCGCAATTCTGGAGTCAGCACCATGAGAGCCGTGGCCGTCGTCGGGACCGGCCAGACACGCCACGCCAGCAGGCGCGACGACGTCTCCCAGCCCGAGCTCGTCCACGAGGCAGTCTGCGCCGCGCTCGCCGATGCCGCCATGACCCCAGCGGACGTCGACGCCGTCCTGATCGGCAACATGGAGCTCTTCGAGGGCAGGGCTCTGCCCGAGCTCTGGGTGGGAGCCGGCGCTCTCGCGTCGGGCGTCTGCGACACCGTGCTCGTCGTGGGCTTCGGGAAGCACTCCGAGGGCCACACCCAAACGGGCATGGCCCTCACAGATCCCTTCTGGGACCGCTCTGTGGCGTCCGGTGCTGTCGGCAACTTCGCCCTCTCCGTCTCACAGTACGTGAGCGAGCGCGGCGTGACCGAGGAACAGGCCGCTCGAGTCGCCGTGAAGGCACGACGCAACGCGGCCCGGAACCCTCACGCCCATCTGCAGAGAGCCGACCTGACCGTCGAGGAAGTCCTCGCGTCACGCGTCCTGGCGCACCCGCTGCACCTTCTCGACATGTGTCCGCAGTCCGACGGTGCCGCAGCGGTCGTCATAGCCGCCGGGGAAATCGCCCGGCGGCACAACCCACGGCCTGCATGGGTGAAGGCGACGGCCACACGCCACGACCAGTGCTACATCGGAGACCTCGACAAACGCCTACTCAGGATGCCGACCCTGCGCGACGCGGCTGCATCCGCCTACCGGCAGGCCGGCATAGACGATCCACTCCGCGACCTGGACGTGGCCGAGATCTACGAGCCGTGCACATACGCCGAGCTCGCCTGGTACGAAGCGCTCGGCTTCTGCCCGGACGGGGAGGCAGGCCGGCTCGTCGACTCCGCCACGACCGAGATGGAAGGCGAGTTGCCGGTCAACCCCTCAGGCGGCGTGCTCTCGACGAACCCGGTCGGAGCGTCAGGCGTGATCCGTGTCGCCGAAGCCGCCCTGCAGATCCACGGGCGGGGCGGCGCACGCCAGGTGCCCGACGTGCAAATGGCGCTCGCCACGGGCTATGGCGTGTACGCGTGGGCGGATGTGATCGTGCTGGGGGACACACCGTGAACCAGCAACCCGCTGCGCAGCTTGCGACACAGATCACACTGGACATCACGTGGCACTACTCCGCCACCGAAGCGATGTCGCGCTTCCTCGCGGGTTTGCGCGAGCGTCGGATCGAGGCGCTTCGCTGTGACGGATGTGGCCGCAGATACCTGCCGCCCCGCCCCTTCTGCGGACGGTGTTGCCTGCGCATGCACAACTGGGTGCCCGTGGCGGACATGGGGACAATCGAGGCGTGGACCGTCGTCCACGTACCTGTTCTCGACAGCCGCACAGGCGCACCTCGCCCCCTGCCCTACGGCATGGCTCTGATCCGCCTCGATGGCGCCGACACGACGCTGAATCACTATCTCGACGAAACCGATCCGGCCGAACTCTGCATCGGTGCACGCGTGCGGGCGGTCTGGCGCGACGAGGTCGTCGGGGCAATGGACGACATCTCACACTTCGAGGTGCTGCGATGACTCAGAATCTGGTTCGCGACGAAGCGATCCGACTGCCCATGCGCTTCAGCGCAGGCACTGTCGGCGCCAGGTTCCTGACCGCGCTGCGAGACGAGCAGCGCATCCTGGCAAGCCTTTGCCCACAATGCAGCCTGGTGGTCTGTCCGGCACGCTCTGTCTGCCCCACGTGTTGCGCCGGCATCGACAGCAAAGTCATTCCGGTCGGACCGGGCGGACGTCTCGAGTCCTGGACCCACCTGCCGGAGCGGGGCACGTTCGGCCTCGTCCGTCTCGACGGTGCCGGCACCTCGATGCTGCATCGTCTGCTCGGCCTGCCCGAATCGTGGACGACGGGCATGCGGGTGACAGCCCGCTTCGCGCCGGAGCGCCATGGGAGCATCCTCGACATCGAGGGGTTCACGCCAGAGGGAGGCGAGGCGTGACGATCCGAACAGAGCGCGACGGTGCGGTCCTGCGGATCACGATCGACCGGCCTGAGGCCAGGAATGCTCTCAATCTCGAGATGAGCCGGTGCCTGAGCGAAGCCTGGATCGAGCTCCGTGACGATCCGGACCTGCGTGTCGCGACCATCACAGGTGCTGGCGCCAAGGCGTTCTGTGCCGGAGCCGACCTGAAGGAGATCGCAGGCTTCTACGCCTCGATGAGCCCCATCGAACGTCGCGAACGCGGCGAGCACGAACCCGGACTCGGCGGCATCACCCGCAACCTGGATCCGGGCAAGCCCGTCGTCGCCGCGGTCAATGGCCACTGTCTGGCCGGGGGTCTGGAGATCGCGCTCGCCTGCGACCTGCGTGTCGCATCCGAGCACGCCACGTTCGGCCTGCCCGAGGTGCGCCGTGGGATCATCCCCGGTGCGGGCGGGACACAACGCCTCCCCCGCCTCGTACCCGAAGGTGTGGCGCTGGAGATGCTCCTCACCGGCGAAGCCATCGACGCCGAGACGGCGCTGCGACTCGGGCTCGTGAACCGGGTCGTGCCCGCACCGAGACTGTTCGACGAGGCCGACGCTCTTGCACACAGGATCGCCGCCAATGCCCCGCTCGCCGTACAGGCGATCCGGGCGGCAGTCCGACGTGGCCGGCATCTCCCCATGGACGAGGCACTGCGCATCGAACAGTTCTACGCCGAACCCGTGCGTGCGACAGAGGACGCGGCCGAAGGTGTGCGTGCATTCGCCGAGAAACGATCCCCTGTCTTCAAAGGAAGGTGACGTGTGGCAGAGTACGAGACGATCCTGACACGGCGCGAAGGCGCGGTCCTTCGCCTCACGTTGAACCGCCCCGAAGTCCTCAACGCCATCGACGCCCACATGCTTCGCGAGATCCGGGATGCTCTGGCTGGCGCATATGCCGACGCCGACCTGCGGGTCGTCCTCGTCGACCATGCCGGCGACCGAGCGTTCTCAGCAGGAATCGACGTCGCCTATGTGAAGGACATGCAGGGCGCTGCGGCACGTGAGATCGGACGTGAGCTGCACCGCACCTTTCTGGCTCTACGCACGACGGAGATCCCGGTCGTGTGCGCGATCGACGGACTCTGCCTCGGGGCCGGACTCGAGCTCGCCGTGTCCTGCGACCTGATGATCGCGAGCGACCGCTCCGAATTCGGCCTGCCCAACATCCACAGGGGTATCCCCGCCATCGTCGAAGCCGCCATCCTGCCCGCAGCGGTCGGCATCCAAGGGGCACGCGAGCTCGCCTACCTCGGCGACAACTGGGATGCCGCCAAAGCAGAGCGGCGCGGCCTCCTGCACTCCGTGTGGCCCGCCGCCGACCTCGACAAGACGGCCAGCGAGGTGTGCGAACGCCTTGCGACAAAGAGTCCGGTGGCACTGGGCACCCAGAAAGAGATCATCCACAAGTGGATGACGACCGACCTCGAATCGGCGATCGACTTCTCGATCAACACCGTGATGCTCAACTTCATGACACGGGATCAGAAGGAAGGCATGCAGGCCTTTCTCGACAAACGTCCGGCCGACTTCAGAGGGGAGTGACCACGGGTGGCCGAGAAGGTCGTCGTCACATGCGCGCTGACAGGAGCGCAGCAGGGCAAGGAGGCAAACCCCAACCTGCCCGAGCAGCCCGATGAGATCGTCACCCAGGGCCTCGAGGCCTGGAGCGCAGGTGCTGCCGTGCTCCACATCCACGCCCGCGACACCTCCGGGCGGCCAACCGCCGATGTCGACGTGTTCAGGACGATCGTCGCCGGCCTGCGCGACGCGGGCTGCGACGCGATCTTGAACCTCACGACAGGCGGAGCCGTTGCCGGTCTGCCTCTCGAGGAGCGCATCCGCGTCGTGTCGGAGTTGCGTCCCGAGATCGCCTCGTTCAGCGTCGGCAGCGGCAGCCTTCTCGGCCGCTGGGATGACCAAGAGCGCGCATGGGTACGTGACAGATTCGTCCCCCTCTTCGGATCCCATGCCGAGCTCGAAACGGTCGCGCGGACATTTCTCGACCACGGCGTGAAACCCGAACTCGAGGTCTACCACGCCGGGATGCTCAACAACATCGCAGCCCTGGCAGATCGAGGTGTCCTTGCACAACCGCTCCTCGTGAACTTCGTCATGGGTATCCCCGGCGAAGTCACCGAGGCGTCGGTCAAGAACCTCGTCTTCCTCACCGACGCCCTTCCACCCGGAGCGAACTGGCTCGTGTCCGCAATCGGGGCCCGGAACCACTTCCGCATGCTCGGCGCAGTCGTTGCGATGGGCGGACACGTACGAGTCGGGCTCGAGGACAACGTCTACGTCGGCCCGGGGCGTTTCGCCCGCTCCAACGGCGAGATGGTCGAGAAGGCGGTGCACATCCTCGGCGAACTCGGCTACACGCCGGCGACGCCCCAAGAGGCACGAGAGACACTGGCCACAAGGAGAACAGCATGACACGTGAACGCATCGCCGTGGACGCCTGGGCAAGCTGGATCAGCCCAGAGGGGGCGAGCCGCTGGCCCGACGAGTACCTGCACATCTTTCGCAAGTACAGATCTCCACAAGTCATATTCGACGGAATGACCGTCGAGGAGATGCTCGCAGAGATGGACGCCGCCGGTGTCGACCGCGCGGTCCTCTCCGCCTTCTACCACAAGGACATGGCCGTCGTGTCCAACGAAGAGGTCGCCGCGGTGGTCGCCGAACACCCCGACCGTTTCGTCGGCTCCGGTACCGTCAACGTCCTGCGCAAACCCGGCGACGTCGCCCGCGAAGTGAACAGGCTCGTGACCGAACTCGGCCTGAGCGCGATCAGGCTCGAACCGTACATGTATGGCGACGGAACCACAGGACTGGCTCCCAACGACAAGCACTACTGGCCCGTGTACCTCAGATGCAGCGAGCTCGGCGTTCCCGTGTGCATCCAGGTCGGCCACACCGGACCGCTCCTGCCGTCGGAGTGCGGAAGGCCCATCTACCTCGATGAGGTGGCGCTCGCCTTCCCGGACCTCACCATCATCGGCTGCCACCTCGGCCAGCCCTGGCACGAGGAGATGCAGACCCTCGCCTGGAAACACCCCAACGTCTACGTCGAGACGTCCGCGCGCACGCCGAAACACTGGCCGGAGAGCTTCGTCGAATTCGTGCGCGGATGGGGACAAGACAAGGTGCTCTGGGC
>QWHP01000250.1 GCA_021404985.1 Actinobacteria bacterium ATB1 | reverse complement strand
GGATCAGGTTGGCGGCGGCGACAGCCGCACGGACTACAGGTTCAGCTCGCCGGTCGGCGTCGCGAGCGTCGCCCAGCAGCTCTTCTCGCGGGGAATGCTCGAGTTCCTCTGGCTCGTGATCATCATCAACGTCTTCGTCGGGATGTTCAACCTCTTCCCGCTCCTCCCTCTCGACGGGGGCCATCTCGCGGTCCTCGGAATCGAGGGCGTGGTGTCGAAGGTCCGGGGCAAGCCCTTCGAGTTCGACCAGAGACATCTGATGCCGCTCACGATCGCTGTTCTCGTCATCCTCTCGATGATCTTCGTCTCGTCGCTCTATCTCGACATCTCGGACCCACCGCGCCTCTGATGCTCGTCGACACCTCGATCATCCGGCGTCGCCAGAGCAGGCAGGTGATGGTGGGGAAGGTCGCGATCGGCGGCGGCGCCCCAGTGACCGTCCAGTCCATGACGACGACCAAGACCGCGGATGTCGACGGGACGCTCGCGCAGGTCTACGCCCTGGCGGCAGCAGGCGCAGACATCGTCCGGATCACCTGCGACAGCGAAGACGCCGCCGTGGCACTCACCCATGTGGTCCCGAGGTCGCCCGTCCCGATCGTGGCCGACATCCACTTCCAATATCGTCTTGCCCTCGCGGCGCTCGAGGCCGGTGTCCAGAAGGTGAGGCTCAACCCCGGGAACATCCGCAAGCCCGAGCACATCAAGGCAGTGGCGTCCGAGGCGAGGGACAGGAATGTTCCGATCCGGATCGGTGTGAATGCCGGAAGCCTCGACAAGGAGTTGCTCGAGAGGTACGGGGAACCCACGCCCGAGGCGCTCGTAGAGTCGGCCCGGAGGGAGATCGATCTCTTCAACGAGGTCGGCTTCGACGACATCGTGATCTCGCTCAAGGCCTCCAGCGTGCCGTTGATGGTGGGCGCGTACAGGTCGATGGCGGAAAGAGTCGATTATCCGCTTCATCTCGGCGTAACCGAGGCGGGGCCCCTGCCCGGTGGTCTCGTGAAGTCCAGTGCCGGAATCGGGGCGCTCCTCCTCGAAGGGATCGGCGACACGATCCGCTTCTCACTCACCGCAGACCCGGTCGAGGAGGCCAAGGCAGGGAAGCTTCTACTGGAGTCCCTGGGCCTCAGGGAGCGACGTGGTCTCGATCTCATCGCCTGCCCGAGCTGCGGACGCGCCGAGGTGGACGTCATCTCCCTCGCCGAGGAGGCGCAGCGCCGGCTCGAGGAACTGGGCATGAAGTTCCAAGTCGCCGTCATGGGTTGCGTGGTCAACGGACCGGGTGAAGCCCGAGGAGCAGACCTCGGGATCGCAGCCGGAAAGGAGAAGGGCCACCTCTTCATCCGCGGTCAGGTCGTTCGCGTCGTGCCCGAGAGCGAGATCGTCGATGCCCTGATCGAGGAGGCGGAGCGACTCCGTGACGAGGGATTCGAGGCCCGCCTGGCCGAGGCCGACGCCGACGCAGCCGCTCTCGCCGAGCGTACGAGAGCTGAACGCCTCGCGGTCGACGTCGACCCGAACCACACGTCAGAGCATGCGGAGAGGGCCCGCGACATCGCTAGCGGCGACGAGTAGACAGGACGATTGGCCGGCCCGATGCCCGCCGGGGTCCTACACGCCACCGCGCCCAGGCTCTGCGATGGGTAGCTGCCCGGCTCAGGGCGAGCATGGTACGATTCGACGTCACAACGTCGAGCAGTTGTCACTGCACTTGGGGAAGACGTGGGCAAGTGCCCGCGTCTTTTTCGTATGCCGACAACCTGCCAAGACGAGGACAACACTCCGGCGAACAGGGCCGGAGTCGAAGTAGGAAGGCCGGGAACGGGCGTGGCGAGTGCAGGTACCGAAAGCGAGGTCGCGGAGATCGTCTCCGGGGCGCTCGCGCGTCTGCCTGATATCTCGCTTTACGACGTCGAGGTCAAGGGGAGCGGCCGGGGCCGTGTGCTCCAGGTCACACTCGAGAAGCCCGATGGTCTCACCATCGACGACTGCGCGGCGGCATCCGAGATCATCTCGGCGGCACTCGACGAGAACGATCCCTTGGACGGCCCATACCGTCTCGACGTCGCCTCCCCGGGACTCGAGCGGCCGCTTCGGACCCCCGGACACTTCGCGGCTGCGCTCGGCGAGATCGTCTCGGTGAAGACGGTGGGCTCGGCCTCCGTCCGCGGCCGTCTGGTCGACTCCGACGCCGAGGGGATAATCGTCAGGGAGTTCCGCTACGACGGCGAACCGAGTGGCGAGGCCGACGTGCGAATCGCCTTCGGCGACATATCCAGGGCCCGCACGGTCCTCGATTGGGAAGCAGAGACCCGTTCCGGGTCCAAGGTTCGACGGGATCGCAAGCCCGTCAGGCAGGGGAATGCAACGTGAACAGCGAGATCGTCGAAGGCCTCCAGATGATGGCCCGGGACAAGGGCTTGGACTACGAGACGCTCGTCGAGGCGCTCGAGGGCGCACTTCTCGCTGCTTACAAGCGTCTTCCGCAGGCATTCGAGGACTCACGGGTCAGCTTCGACGAGGGTGACATCAGGATCTATGCACAGGAGGTCGACGACGACGGCAGAGTCCTCCGTGAGTGGGACGACACCCCGGAGGACTTCGGCCGGATCGCAGCGCAGACAGCGAAGCAGGTCCTCACGCAGAAGCTCCAGGCGGCGGAGCGCGAGCTCAAGTACGAGGAGTACCACGGGCGCGAGGGCGACATCGTCACCGGCATCGTGCAGCAGAAGGACGCCCGCTACACGCTCCTCGACCTCGGGAAGGTCGAGGCGCTCATGCCGCAGTCCGAACAGGTCAACTACGAGCGTGTCGAGCAGGGAGCACGACTGAAGGCCTACATCGTCGAGGTCCGCAAGACGGCGAAGGGCCCGCAGATCGTCGTGTCCCGCACCCATCCGGGGCTAGTGTTGCGGCTCTTCGAGCTCGAAGTCCCGGAGATCTCCGACGGTGTCGTCGAGGTGAGGGCAATAGCGCGCGAACCCGGTGCGCGAACGAAGATCGCCGTGGAGTCGACCGATCCGAACGTGGATCCGGTGGGAGCGTGCGTCGGCGCGCGCGGGAGCCGGGTGCGCATGATCGTGAACGAGCTCCGTGGCGAGAAGGTCGACATCGTCCCCTTCTCGGACAACATCCGCGACTACATAGCCAAGGCGCTCTCCCCTGCGAAGGTCCGAGAAGTCCGGATCGACGAGGAGACCCACACCGCCGAGGTTGTCGTCCCCGACTTCCAGCTCTCCCTCGCAATCGGCAAGGAGGGCCAGAACGCTCGGCTTGCTGCCCGACTCACCGGGTGGCGTGTCGACATCAGGTCGGATCAGCCCGAACCGGCCGAGCCCGAAGCCATCAAGGAGCCGCAAAAGAGCGAGTCCGCTGAGGTCGAGGCCGAAGTCGAGGCGACCGACATCGTGGCCGACGAAGCTGCGGAGGGGACTCCGGAGGAAGCAGGCAGCGAGTCCGGTGAGGAGATCTCGGGGGAAGTCACCGAGGACGCTTCCGGTGAATCCGGCGAGGAAGGTGCGGAGCCTCACCCGGGCTCTGACACTGCCGGCGAGGAGCCCGTAGTGGACGAAGATGAGGCCGGAGAGAAGACTTCGGGGTAGCCTTTGCTCGAGCGCACGTGCATCGGCTGTGGACGGACGCGGTCACGAGCGGACCTCGTGCGTCTGGTTGCCCAGGCTGATCGTGTCGTTCTCGACCCGGCGAAGACCACTCCGGGACGCGGTGCTTGGTTGTGTCCCTCGGTTGTCTGCTTCGACCTCGCCGGCAAGAGGAGGGCGTTCGAGCGGGCATTGCGGTTGGTGTCTGGGCAGTCCGACGCCTCCGCCGGAGTCGCCGCGAGGCTGGCATCCTTGAGAGAAGTGTTTTGCGAGATGATCGGAGACGAGACGAGTGGCCAAGGTTCGGGTATATGAGCTCGCCAAGGAACTGGGCATTCCGAACAAGGATCTGATCGCGCGCCTCGAGGATCTGGGTATCTCCGTCAAGTCGCACTCCAGCACGATCTCCGAAGAGGATGCAGACCGCGTCCGTTCGGGTGGAGGGGTTCCGTCCGGAACTCCGACTTCGGGGCATTCAGAGGAGAACGTGGCCGGCGAGGGTACGCCCGAAGCGCAGGCTCCCGAGGAGGCGATCGAGCCCGCACCTCCTCCGGCTGCGGAGCAGGCACCATCCACGCCGATCGACGAGTCGAACGTGATCGACCTGTCCCCCCAGCGCAGCAAGCGCAAGCCCCGTCCGCGTCCTGCCCCGCGTTCGCCGGCGGACATGCCGTCACCGCTCACGTCGTTGCCTCCGAGACGCAAACCGCAGGAGCAGCCGTCCGAGCCGGAGCCGGCGGCGCAACCGCCCCAGCCGGAGCCACCGCCGTCGGTTCCCGTCGAGGCTGTCCCGGCGGCAGAGGCGAGACCCACACCTCCGAAGGAGCAGAAACCGGCCCCTCGAACCGAGCAGCGACGCGGCTCGGCTCCTGCGGCCAAACCTCCCGAGACTCGTCCCGACGCGGGGCCTGCAGAGGAGACTCGCAAGCCGGAGACCTCCGAGCTCGAGGCCGTCGAGATTCCCGAGGTCGAGGCAGTCGAGGCCGGCACAGCGGCCGAGCTCGTCAGGATCGAGCGCGGGTCCACGATCCGGGAGTACGCCGAGCGGATCGGCAAGTCTGCTGCAGAGGTCGTCAAGGCACTTCTCGATCTCGGTGAGATGAAGACGGCCACGCAGTCGATGACCGACGAGGAGGTCGAGCTTCTCTCAGAGGAGTTCGGGATCAAGGTCGAGATCGTCTCTGTTGGCGAGGCGGAGGCAGAGGAGACCCAGGTCGAGGAGGCCGAGCTCGAGGCCGAACTCCCGGTGAGGCCGGCGGCATCACCCAGCACATCGGTGCGTACCAGGTGCGCGCGCACGAGAAGCCGATAACGTTCATCGACACGCCGGGCCATGCTGCTTTCACCGCAATGCGCGCAAGGGGCGCCTCCGTCACCGACATCGCCGTCCTCGTAGTCGCAGCCGACGACGGAGTCATGCCCCAAACCGTCGAGGCGATCAACCACGCCAAGGCGGCGAAGGTCCCGATCGTGGTTGCCGTGAACAAGGTCGACAAGCCCAACGCCGACCCCAACAGGGTGCGCCAGCAACTAAGCGAGTTCGAGCTCATCCCGTCGGAGTGGGGCGGCGACACCGAGTTCGTGGATGTCTCCGCCAAGGAGAGATGGAACATCGACGCACTGCTCGACACCATCGCCGTCGTCGCCGAGCTCGAGGAGCTGAAAGCGAACCCTGAAGTCCCTGCCCGCGGCGTCGCGATCGAGGCCTATCTCGACAAGGGCCGAGGTCCCGTGGCCAACGTGATCGTGCGTCAAGGAACGCTCCGCCGCGGTGACTCCATCGTCTGCGGCTCGGCATTCGGGCGCGTACGGGCGATGCTCGACGAGCACGGCAGCCAGCTCGACGAGGCGGGGCCTGCCACCCCGGCGCAGATCCTCGGCTTCCAGACCGTACCCCAGGCCGGCGACGAGTTCAGGGTCGTGGAAGACGAGCGCAAGGCACGACAGATCGCCGAGGACAGGGGCCAGCGTGAACGTCGTGCCGACCTGGTCGCCACGCCACAGGGCCTCACGCTCGAAAGCCTCTTCGACCAGGTGAAGGCCGGTGAGATCGCAGAGCTCGTCCTGGTCGTCAAGGCAGACGTCCAGGGTTCCCTCGAGGCCCTGAAGGACGCCCTGGTCAAGCTCGACACGGACGAGGTCAAGACCAAGATCGTTCACAGCGCTGTGGGGGGGATAGGCGAACAGGACGTCAGGCTCGCAGAGGTGTCTGGTGGACTCGTGATCGGCTTCAACGTCCGGCCGGACCGCCAGGCCCGTGCCTTGGCGGAGGACGTCGGGGTCGAGGTCCGCACCTACAGGGTCATCTACGAGGTCATCGAGGACATCGAGAAGGCGCTCAAAGGGCTCCTCGCCCCCGAGTTCGAGGAAGTGGTCCTGGGCCAGGCAGAGGTTCGGGCGCTCTTCAAGGTTCCCCGTGCCGGCGTCGTTGCCGGGTGCATGGTCACCGACGGCCAGATCACCCGCAACGCGAAGGTCCGCGTGGTCCGCCAAGGGACAGTCGTCTTCGAGGGCGACATCTCGTCCCTGAAGCGCTTCAAGGAGGACGCCCGCGAGGTCAATCAGGGCTACGAGTGTGGCATCGGTGTCGAGAACTTCCAGGATGTCAAGGAAGGCGACGTCATCGAGGCCTACGAGTTGCGCGAAGTCGAACGCTGACCCGCTGGCGACCGGCGGCGACACCGAGGTGGATGGCTCGGGGCGTGACCTCGGCTCCTCGACGGAGCCGAGGTCTTCCGTGGCATCTCGCCCCTCTGCGGCCATCGCCTGGCGCGTGGATTTGGTGCTGGGGTGCGGATCGGCGCGCCAAGGGGTGTGCGGCGGCCATCGCCTGGCGCGTGGATTTGGTGCTGGGGTGCGGATCGGCGCGCCAAGGGCTTCGGCGGTGCCACGGCCCCCCACCGCATGGGAAACGGACCTCCTGTGGCCCCTGGGGGCCATAATCGGCGAAGTCATGTTCGCTGCTGCCGTCCATGTCGACCTACGCATCCCGCTAGTGAATTCCCTGAAGGAGAAGCGGGGCATCCTGCGACGAATACAGACCGGCCTGCGCAAGTTCGAGGTGGCGGTGGCCGAGGTCGATCATCAGAATCAGCATCGCCGTGCGTCGCTCGGGCTCGCGACCGTCTCCGGAGAGACCGGAGGTCCTGACATCGGCAGCCGGGGGAATGCCGCCGGGGATTCTCGCAGCCCGGGAAACTCGCAGTCGGGCTGCGGGTACATTCAGGTCATGGGTTTGCGCAAGGAGCGTGTGGCGGAGGCGATGCGGGAGATAATCGCGACAGAGCTTACGCGTCTCACCGATCCTCGGCTCGAGTCCGTGACGATCACCGGGGTCGACGTGTCGGGCGACTTCTCCGTCGGCAAGGTCTATTTCGACGTACTCGGCACAGACGAGAAGCGTGACCTGGCGCGCAACGGTCTGGAGTCAGCGCGCGGACGCCTTCAGGCGAGCGTGAACGAGGGACTCCACATCCGCAGGACCCCGCGGCTGCGTTTCGAGGTGGATCCCGGAATCGTGCACGGGGAGGCGATCGACCGCGCCCTTGCCGAGCTCGAGATCCCGCAAGGGGAAGCAGTCCGAGACGCGGCGGCCGGGCAAGACACCGGAGGCGGAGACGGGCCCGGAGGGGTTCAGGACGGAGGGCGAGCGGAATGAGTCCGGACGCACGTCCTCCTCAGACGGCTGCCGGTCACCGGTCATCACCCGAACCGCCGGCGTTCGATCCTGCCGTGACCCCCGGACCCTCCGCCGACACGGGATTGCCCTTCGCCGCCGCCGAAGCAGTGATCGCGTCGGCTTCGTCGATCGGGCTCGTGTGCCACGTGAACCCCGACCCGGACGCGCTGGGGTCTCTCCTCGCGCTCCACAACGCACTCGTCCAGCAGGATCGGCCCGTGACGTCTTCGTTCCCGCGGCCCTTCAAACTGTCCAAGGGTCTGGCCTGGTTGCCCGGCGCCGGCGAGATAGTCCATCCCGAGCACTTCCCCGAGACGGTCGATGTTCTCGTCACCTTCGACGCTGCCGACCTCGAGCGCCTGCACGAGTTCAAGCACCATGCCGACCATGCGTCGACTCTCGTCGTCATCGACCACCACCGAACGAATCTCGGTTTCGGCCACGTGAATCTCGTCGATCCCGATGCCGCATCCTCGGGGAACGTCGTCGCAGCACTCCTCCGGCACATGGACGTGAAGATCACGCCCGCGATCGCGACGTGCCTCTACGCGGCGCTCGCCGCCGACACCGGCCGTTTCAGCTTTCGTGCCGATGCGAGCACTCTGTCGTATGCCGCCTGGCTCGTCGACTGTGGCGCGGACTCCTCCCGTGTGGCAGAGGAGATCTGGGGGTCGGCACCCCTCGGTGCTCTTCGTCTCCTCGGTGAGGTTCTTGTCCGGGCCGAGTTCGAGTCCGACATCTCCCTCGTCTCGAGCTACGTGACGAACATGGATCTGGTATCCCACGGTGTCGACCGGAGCGACACGGAGGACTACGTCGAGAACCTCCGGATGGCAGTGGAGGCAGAGGTGGCCTGCCTCTACAGGGAACTGCCCGATGGCCACGTGAAGGTCAGCCTGCGTGGCAGAGGTCGGATCGACTTGGGCGCCATGGCTGCCCGCCACGGTGGTGGGGGCCACCACGATGCGGCAGGGTTCACTACCGGGAGCTTCGGGCACGCCCGCGCATGCGTCACCGGGTCGCTGGCGCCCCTCGCGTCCCCATCACCGTCGGCCACATCTCCGGCACCGGGGATCGTGAGAGGTCCCTGCGACACCTGATGGGACGACGACGCAAGGACGATCCGAGGCGTGCCGGTTTTCTCGCCATCGACAAGCCCGCCGGGATCACCAGCCACGACGTCGTCGGGCGAGTCAGGAGCGCCTTCGGCGTCCAGCGGGTGGGCCATTCGGGGACGCTCGACCCGATGGCAACAGGGCTCCTCCTCGTCGGGGTCGGCTGGGTCACACGGGTGCTGCGCTACACAGGGGACTTCCCCAAGACCTACGTCGGGCGCATCTCTTTCGGCACCGCCACCGACACGCTCGACGCCGAGGGAGAGGTGGTTCGCGAGGTTCCGATGAGTATCGACCTCGGCCGGCTGGAGGAGGTCCTCCGGTCCTTCGTCGGCGAGGGCGAACAGATCCCACCAATGGTGTCTGCCGTGAAGGTCGGCGGCGAAGCCCTGCACCGCAAGGCGCGTCGCGGCGAGGAGATCCCCCGCGAGCCCCGGTCCGTGAGGGTGCACAGCCTCGAGCTCCTCACCTTCGACGGGGTCGTTGCGGAGGTCGAAGCGTGCGTCTCCGGGGGAACCTACGTCCGCGTTCTCGCAGACGACATCGGCCGGGCCCTCGGCGGGGCTGCGCACCTGGCCGCGCTTCGCCGGACCCGCATCGGCCCCCACGACGTCGATGACGCCGACCCGTTGGGCACAGTGTCCGAGAGAGGTGAGGAGTTGCTGAGGCCTCCGGCCGATGCCACTCTCGGTCTCGATCGCATGGAAGTCCGTGATGCCGACGTCGAGAGGATCCTGTCGGGACGCCTGCTCCCCGGTGAGAGCGTGACTACACCGACAGCTCTCGTCTCGAGGGACGGCATGCTGCTCGCCGTCCACGAGCCGGGGGAATCTGCGGTCGAGGTCGGCTGTGTTGCACCGCGGGAAGCGGTCTATAAGTGAGGGTCAGAGGTACAGCAGGAAGTCCCCTGTGCCCGTCCTCCTGAACGGCCCCAATTGCAAGTCATCGACCACCTAGAAGCTCGCCCTCGTCCACCCGGGGGATGCGTCGTGACCATCGGCAACTTCGACGGCGTGCACAGGGGCCACCGGGCCGTCATCGACGCCCTCCGAGGCCAGGCCGATGACCTGGGTGCCTCGACCGCGATAGTGACGTTCGAACCTCACACGCTCGAAACGCTGCGGCCCGAGCACGCTCCCCCTCAGCTAACGAGTCTCGAGCGCAAGCTCGAGCTGCTCGAGGAGACCTCACTCGACTACGGGATGGTCCTCCTCTTCGACAAGGAACGTGCGCAGCAGTCGGCGGAGGACTTCGTCGAGCGCGTCCTCGTCGACCGCCTGCACACGAAGGCGATCATGGTCGGTGAGGACTTCCGCTTCGGCCGCGGCGCCAAGGGCGACGTGGATCTCCTGGCAAGGCTCGGTCGCGACCTGGGTTTCGAGGTCCTGCCGATAGAGATCGTGTCGGGTCCCCAGGGTGTCTATTCCTCGACGTCGGTGCGTGAGGCGATCGCGGACGGACGCTTGCAGGACGCGGAACACGCCCTGACGAGACCTCACGACGTTCGGGGTACGGTCGTCGAAGGTGATCGGCGAGGAAGGACCCTCGGATTCCCCACGGCGAACGTCGACGTCGGTGAGCGAGTCTGCCTGCCCCCACTCGGCGTGTACGCAGGTCGAGCCCGTATCGTGCAAGAGAGGGACCTCGGCCATCCCGAGCTCGGGCGATGGTGGGACGCGATCGTCAACTTCGGTGTCCGGCCGACGTTCAGGGCGAGTGAGGGTGAACCTCGTCCTCTCATCGAGGCTCACCTGCTCGACTTCGAGGGTGACCTGTACGGGGAGGCGATCGACGTCGGGTTCGTGGAGAGGGTTCGCGCGGAACGCCGTTTCGACTCCGCAGACGACCTGCGGCGCCAGATCCAGTTGGACGTCGAGAAGGTGCGCGGCCTGCTGGGCGCACACTGAACGCCGTTCCCCGAGCGGGGCTCACGGCGGCCGGGATGCGCTCCGACTCGGAAACGTGTGCTAGCGTCCATCCG
>QWHP01000249.1 GCA_021404985.1 Actinobacteria bacterium ATB1 | reverse complement strand
GACGATCATCTCGACGGCGCCCTCGATCATCTGCTGGACGGAGACCCCCTCTATCACCGCGTCGGGAAACCCTGCCGTTGCTGCGTCGAGGAGCTCCTCTGCAACGGCACCCGCAACTTCCGGGCTTTCGATTCCGAGGCGTACGAGACCGGCATCGCTCTTGTGCGGGATCTGTGGGGACGAGATCTTCAGGGCGACCGAACAGCCGGTCTCCCCGATGATCGCCGCTGCGGCCTCGACGGCCTCCTCCCGCGACTGCGCCAGCCGCTCGGCCACGACGGGAACCCCGGCGGCCTCGAGCACCTTGCGCGACTCGTGCTCGCTCATCGTCCCAGGCGTCACGCGATACGCGTCGGGGTCGGCCAGCCGCATCGCGACTTCTGCATCCGCCCTGTAGTCACGGGCGAAGGTCTTGTAGCCGAGGAAAGCCTTCACGGCCTTCGTGCCGTTGCGCGCTCCCCGCGCCATCGCCACACGGCGCCGGCAGAGGATCTCGTACCCCTCGTCCGTGAGCGGCGAACCCCAGAACACGACAACGGGTACCTCGCTGCGATCGGTTACGTCCGCGATGTCCGTGCAGAGCATCTCCGACATCGACTCGAGGATCCCCGTGATCGGGATCACCAGGATCCCCGTGGCCGGATCCTCGACAATCGCGTCGAGGATGTCGGGGTTCTCACCGCTGCGGATGTTCTGGCCGCCGTTGTCGACGGGATTCGACACCTGGAGATAGTCGGGTATGTGGCGACGGATCCTCGCCTGCGTGGCGTCCGACAGCGTCGGCATGTCGATCCCCGCGGTACCGAAGAGATCTGCGACGTGCGCGCCCGTGCCGCCCGAGATCGCGTAGATGACGGCCCCTTCCGTCCGCGGGTCGGGAAGCCTTGTGAACAGACCGGCGATCTCGGTGACCTCGTCGAGATCGTCACAGCGGATGACCCCGTATCGGCGGAACACGGCGTCCACGACCCGATCGCTACCCGTGAGGTGTCCCGTGTGCGCCTGCGCCATCTTCGCCCCCGCAGACGACCTCCCGACCTTCACGCACACCACCGGTACCCCGTTGCGGGCAGCCAGGTCGAGCGCTGCACGCGTCTTGTCGCCGCTCCTGAAACCCTCGACGTACATCGCGATCGCTCCGGTGTCCTCCAGGCCCGCGAAGTACCGGATGAAGTCCGCCGCCTCGAGGTGCACCTCGTTTCCGGTCGGTGCCCAGTGGCTGAATCCGATGCCGAGCTTCTCACCCTGGACGACAGGGCGCCCTTGGTGTCCCGACTGTGTGATGAGGGCGACCTTCTTGCCGGGCTTGTCTTCGAAGTCCTCGAAGGCGTTCGCGTTGGTGTTCGGCCCGAAGATCGTGATCCCGGCATCTTCGGCTATCCGAGCGACCTCCGCCTCGCGCCTGGCACCCTCCTCCCCCACCTCGGAGAAGCCCGCCGTGAAGATGAGAGCGAACCGAGTGTTCTTGGCACCCGCCTGGCGAAGTGCACCCTCGACGTCCCCCACCATGACGAGCGCGAGGTCGATCGAGTCCTCGGGGAGATCGGCGATGCTGTCGTAGCAGGCGATCCCGTCGATCTCGTCCGCGTTCGGCGTTATCGGATAGACGCGGCTCCCTCGCGGAGTCAGGCGCGCGTGAACCTTCTTGAAGAGGTTGTACCCGCCCCTCTTCGGGTTCCTCGAGACACCGATGACGGCAACGGTCTCGGGCTCGAAGAACCTGCTGAGATCGATCGACTTGTCGGCCACCTGGTCGGACGCCCCGTCGGACACATGCCCCCCTAATGTCGTACAAGAAGACTTTAGACGACCTCGAACCCTCGACAGGACTGCAGGAGCCATGGCCCTCCCATCCTCTCGCCCGCTCGGTGTTGCCCTGCCTGACTAAGACGAGTTTCGGGTTCACAAGAAAATCGCGGTATTGCGCACAATCACCACGCTCGTACAATACTCTCTGAACGACATAGTTGCGCCCGGCACGCCGCGGCGCCGCAGGGGGAACCACCAGAGGGGAAATCGATCGTGGGCAACCTCATCGGAATAGACGTCGGCGGCACCTTCACCGACTTCGTTCTCGTCAGGCCCGACGGCTCCGTCGCCGTCTCCAAGGCAACGACCACACCCAACGACGAGTCCGCGGGAGTGATGTCGGGTCTCACGGCGATCGCGGACATGGAAGGTGCCACCTTGGCGGATCTCCTCGCCGAAACCGAGCTCATCGTCCACGGGACGACGACAGCGGACAACACCCTCATCGAGATGAACGGCGCGCCCACCGGACTGATCACGTCCGAGGGTCATCGCGACGAGATCGAGTTCCGACGGGGCTGGAAGGAAGACATCTGGGATCCGAGGGCAGAGGCCCCGCCTTCCATCGCGCGGCGCCGCTTCCGCATCGGTGTACCGGGACGGCTCGACTACCTCGGCAACGTTCTACATCCCCTCGACGAAGATGCCGTGCGGGGGGCGCTCCGCCGCTTCAAGAAGCACGGGATCTCTTCGATCGCGGTGGTCCTCCTCTTCAGCTTCGTCGATCCCTCCTGGGAGAGACGCATCGCCGAGATCGCCGCCGAGGAGTATCCCGAGGCCCTCGTCTCGCTCTCACACGAGGTGATGCCGGCAGCCCCCGAATTCGAGAGGACATCGACCACCCTCGTCAACGCCTATGTCGGTCCGCGTGTCGCCGAATACCTCTCGGAGCTCCAAGGAGCCCTCCGGCAGGCCGGATATTCGAACCAACTCGTGATCATGCAGTCCAACGGCGGTGTCGCGACCGCCGATGCGGCAAAGGCGCGTCCGATCTCGACCCTGGCATCAGGTCCCGTCGGAGGTGTGATCGGCGCCGCGAAGATCGGCGAGCACGCCGGCATCCGCGACTTCATCTCCGTCGACATGGGTGGGACATCGTACGACATCTGCCTGGTGAAACGCGGAACCCCGGAGATCAAGTCGCACTGGAACTGGGTGCACAGGTTCTGCATCGCGCTCCCAATAGTCGACGTACTCATGATCGGTGCGGGAGGAGGATCGATCGCAGAGGTCAAAGCGGGTGGCCTGAACGTCGGCCCGGAATCGGCGGGCGCCGACCCCGGGCCGATCTGCTACGGCAGGGGCGGGACCAAGGTCACGGTCACCGACGCCAATCTCTACCTCGGCTATCTGAACCCCGACGCGATCTGTGGTGGAACGTTCAGCCTCGACCGTTCGGGAGTCGAGGAGGCACTAGCGCGGGAGGTCGCCGACCCCCTCGGACTCACACCGCTCGAAGCCGCTGCCGGGATATTCCGCCTGACGAACGCCAACATGAACAACGCGATCCGAAAGGTGTCGAGCGAGAAAGGCCACGACCCACGCAAGTTCGACCTGATCGTCTTCGGAGGGAACGGAGCAGTGCACGCCCCCGCACAGGCACTCGACCTCCAGTTCCAGCGCGTCGTGGTACCTAGGCCGGCCCCCGTCCTGTCGGCGTTCGGGCTGCTGTACGCCGACGTCGTAGTGAACATGGTGCGGGCCTACGTTTCTCAGGCGTCCGAGGCAGACCCCGACCGCATGGACGCCCTTCTCGACGAGATGCGAGCCGCTGCGGACAAGGAGCTCGCAAACGCGAACATCGCCGGCTCCGATACCACCTACTCGTACTCCGCGGAGTGCCGGTACCCCGGTCAGACCTTCACGATCAACGTCCCCTTCGAGCTCGACGGCTCACACGTCACGCAGGCTACGGTCGACCGGATCGTCGAGTCGTTCCATCACCTCCACGAGGAGCTGCACACTTTCAAGACTCCCGACGAGCCGGTCGTCCTCGCCGAGCTGGCCGTGCGTGCCATCGGTGAGACACCGAGCCCGGACCTGCCCCACATCGCCGCCCAGCGAGGCCCCGCGGAGCCCCTCGGGATCCGAGACGCCTACTTCGACGGTGAGATGCGGGCGACGATGGTGTTCGACGGCCCGAACCTCGGTGCCGGTGCCCACGTCGCCGGCCCGGGAATCATCGAGGAGACGTTCACGACCATCGTCCTCCAGAGCGGACAGGCCGCCCGGCTCGACGAACACGGCAACTGGGTCATCACCGGGAACTGAGGATCGGAGCACGAGCAATGGCAATCACCCAAGAGCATCTGCAGGACGACGACTTGGATCTCGGGGTCGACCCGATCACGGCCGAGGTAATCCGTGGCGCGATGGAGACGGTCGCCTTCGAGATGGCGATCCACGTGAGCCTCGCCGCCGTCACACCCATCCTGAACCAGTCGAATGAACGGAACGCCTCGATCATGGACGCGCGGGGGCGCATGGCCGCGGTCAACGTCGGCGTGCCCCAACTCATGTTCTCCTCGCGAGGCCCCGTTCGTTTCGCACTCGATTTCTTCGGCACGGAGAACTTCGCCAACGGTGACATCTTCGCAGCGAACGACCCGTATCACGGCGGAGGGCATCTGCCCGACTGGAACGTCTTCGCTCCGGTGGTGCACGACGGTGAGCTAGTCCTCGTCGCCTCGATCCAGTGCCACCACGCAGACACGGGCGGAGACACCCCCGGCGGATACTCGGTGAGCGCGATGGACGTGTGGGCCGAGGGACTGCGCTGTCCGGCGATCAAGCTCGTCGACGGCGGCGTCGAACGCCGCGACATCGCGCGCACAGATGGGTGCGGCTGAGCTCGGCGCACGGCGGCTCAAGGAGCTCGTCGCCGAATACGGGACCGAGACCATCCGGACAGCGATCGAGTACTCCATCCGGCTCACGAGACGACGCGTGAGGGAGGACATCGCAGCCTGGCCCGACGGTGTCTACGAGGCGGACTCCCATGTCGAACACGACACGATCGGCAACAAGGATATCCGCGTGCACTGCAAGGCCACGGTGCACGGCGATCAGCTCACTGTGGATTACTCGGGCTCGGACGAGCGTGAGTTCCTGACGACCAACGGCACGTTCGGCAACACCCAGGGAATGGTCCTGAGTCAGCTCGGGACGATGCTCGATCCCTCCATCCCCAAGAACGAGGGCCTCTTCGAAGCCTTCGACCTCGTCGTACCGGAGGGAACGTGCATCAATCCCGAGCGGACGCGTCCCGTGTCGGCAGGTACCCACCATCCTGGTGTCGAGGTCTCCGAGGCCCTCGCTCTCGCCCTCTCGCAGGCCATCCCCGAACGGTGCCAGCCGCAGGTGTACAAGATCGCGATCCCGACCGTGATCTTCGGGGCGAACCCGAGGACCGGCGAGTTCTTCGTCGACCAGTCGGTGGACACGACATCCACGTGCGCATCTGCGTCGTCCACGGGTGACGGCTGGGGGGGGACGCCCACAGCCTTCGGGAACCTCATCCTCGCAACCGCCGAGATCAACGAGAGCCTCCTCCCACATCGCCAGCTCTCCCGGGACCTCATGACGGACAGCGGCGGTGCGGGGATGTTCCGCGGCCAGCCCGGCGCGCGCTACGTCAAAGAGGTCACGGCACCTTGCCAGGTGTACACGTGGGTGCTTGGGACCAAGTACCCCTGCCCCGGAATCGCCGGCGGGATGCCGGGATCGCCGTCCCATCTGGTCCTACGCGGCAACAGCGAGCACGAGTACGAGGTCGAGCACACAGCCTTCTACGTGGAGCACCAGCCGGGCGAGCTGATCGTCAACGAGTTCGCCGGAGGTGGAGGCTGGGGTGACCCTCTGGACCGGGCCCCCGAGAAGGTGCTCGACGACGTCCTCGATGAGTACATTTCGGTCGAGGGGGCGATGAGGGACTACGGGGTGGTCGTCGAGGGAGACCTCGAGGAGCTCGACATGTGGGTCGACTTCGATAGGACGGCGCAGCTTCGAACCGAGATGCGCGAAGAGCGGAACAGGTCGGGAAATGGAACTTCGTGAAGCCGTCATCTGCGATGCCCTGCGGACCCCCGTGGGCAAACGCAACGGCCGCCTTTCTGGATGGCACCCTGCGGATCTCCTCGGGTTCGCCTTGAACGAGCTCGTCACCCGCAACGACCTCGACCCCGAGCTCGTCGACGACGTCATCGGCGGCAACGTGACGCAGTGTGCGGAGCAGGGCTGCAACGTGACCCGCAACGGCTGGGTTTCCGCAGGCCTCCCGTGGACGGTCCCGGCGACGACCGTCGACCGGCAATGCGGTTCCTCGCAACAGGCGGCCCACTTCGCGGCGCAAGGTGTCATGTGCGGGTCGTACGACCTCGTGATCGCGTGCGGGGTCGAATCGATGACCCGCGTGCCGATGTCGATTAACGCGTGGGGCGGTGAGAGCCCGTTCGGGCCGGGGTTCCTGGCGGCCTGCGACGGTCAGCTCAAGACCCAGTTCGAGGTTGCTCAGCACATCGCCGACGAGTGGAAGATCACGAGGGAGGAGATGGATGCCTTCGCCCTCGAGAGCCACCGAAAAGCGGTCCAGGCCGCCGAGGCCGGCGCGTTCGAGCGTGAGATCGTCCCCATACGCATCCGGGACGCCGAGATGCAGCTCACGGACGAGGTCATGGTGGCAGACGAGGGGCCGAGGCCGGACACGTCGATGGAGAAGCTCGCCGCTCTCCCGTCGGCAGTCGACTGGGACGAGTCCGGCACGCTCGCGCCGGCCATCACCGCAGGCAACTCATCTCAGATGTCTGACGGCGCATCGGCCATGCTGATCGCCTCGCGCGACACCGCCCAACGCCTCGGGCTCCCGATACGGGCGCGCTTCGTCCACTTCACCGTCGCTGCCGAGGACGCCGTCTGGGTACTCACGGCACCGAACCGCTGCACACGCAAGGCGTTGTCCCGGTCCGGGATGTCCATCGACGACTTCGACTGCATCGAGATCAACGAGGCCTTCGCCTCGGTCGTGCTCGCCTGGCAGAGGGAGTTCTGCGCCGAAGCTGACAAGCTCAATCCCCGCGGGGGGGGCATCGCGCTCGGCCATCCCTTGGGCGCTACGGGTGTCAAGCTCCTCACGACGATGCTCCACTACCTCGAGGACACCGGCGGGCGCTACGGCTTCCAGACAATGTGCGAGGGTGGCGGACAGGCGAACGCAACGATCATCGAGCGCCTCGGCTGAACGCGAGAGACGACCGGGGCTGGTCCGTCAGGCAGACTCCTCGGCTTGGGCACGGCCGACGATGTGACTGAGACGCTCGAGCTGGGCCCGAAGCTGCGCGTTCTCGGCCTCGAGCTCGGCCACCCTGGCGGCGAGCGCCTCGGCCTCGCCCGCCCGCTTGGAATGGACGTCGAGGAGGAGCTCTTCATACCGCTTGATGAAGGCGTCTGCGAGCTGGCTGCCCGCCCTGCGGTCGCTCCGGGCCTCCCCGTCCTCGATGGGCTCGGGTGAGCGGATCTCGAGCAGCGAAGGGCGCCCGGCTGCTCCCTTGCGCAGCGTTTGGACACGTCCGGCTCTCCGCAACGCCTGGAGCCCGAGCTGCACAGCCGACGCGGACAGCCCGGTCTCGTCTGCGATCTGGCGGACCGACATCTCAGCCGTGGGCTCTCCGCCCGCCGAAACGACCAATACTTGGAGCACCTGGTTTGCGTAGCTGATCTCGTACCGTTTCACCGAACCCTCTCACTGAGGTCGTGCAAAGAGTCTTGCACGAACGCGGCCGAATGGCCATACAAGACCGTGTCGGCATACCGGCAGCCACCCTGAATCCGGATGGGCAGGACTCGACGCTCCCGCCAAGGCGGGTGCGCAGGTCGATCAACACTCGAGCTGCTGCGATATCAGGTCGAGCTCCCTCCGGAGCTGCCCCCGTCCACGGGGTACGGTGAACAGTCGATCGACCGGCACGGCGAGAGGACCGAGACCCGTTCGGACCGTGATCGTGAAGACGACGTTCGTCCCCTCCGATACCTCGTCGAACTCGCAGACCTCCGTGACGTCGAAGAGGGGGCGGACTGCGATGTCGACTGTGATCCGCCTCGGAGGGACCACCTCGGTCACCAGAAGCTCCGCCCAAGGCCTCAGAGCCAAGACCTTGATGCGGAACCGGTAGGCAGCACCCACTCCCCGCTCGCCTGTGGTTTGCGTCAGCTGGGTTACGTCGTGGTTGTAGTCCGGCAGGTTCGTGAAGTCCAGACGGTACTCGTAGACGTCCCGTATCGACGCACGAATCAACCGCTTCTCAGTGATTACCCCCATGTCCGGCAAGCGTAGCCGCGGCTCGTGGCCGTATCATGGGACAGGCCCTCGTGCGGCCGGCGCCTGCGGGCGCCAGACCTGAAGGGGTAGCAGCAGTGAGATTCTACGTAGCAGGTGTCGTCCACGACGGCGTGGAGCTCGACGAGGAGCGTCTCGACTTCTACGCTGAGACACTCGAGACCTTGCGAAAGTGGCACAGCGAGGGGATCGTCGAGTCCTACGAGTTCTTCGCCGACCGCATGGGCGGCATCGCGATCTTCGTAACCGAGGACATCGAGGAGCTCCAGTCACTTCTCGACACCCTCCCCCTCGTCGGCGAGGACGGCTTCACACTCCACGTCTCCGAGCTCGTCGAGGTCAAGTCCGACCATACGGTGCACGACGTGGTGTCCCAGCAGCTCGGTCAGTAGCAGCCTCGCGCGAAGTCTCTTGTACGAGCCCCCGGGCGGCTGGGTAGGATCCGAGAATGAGCGGGGGACCCTACGATACAGTCCGTGTCGAGCACACGGAACGAGTCGCCCGGGTCGTGATGGACCGACCGGAGGTTCGAAACGCGCAGAACCTCCGCCTCATCGATGAGCTCCACGAAGCGATGTCTCGCTGCGACGCCGACCCCGATGTCCACGTCGTCGTGCTCGCCGGAGAAGGACCGGCCTTCTCGGCCGGCCACGACCTCAAGGAGTTGGTCGGCCCCGACTCGGACCCCGGACTGGCCGAACGCCGGTCGACGCCCGAAGGCCGGTTCGAGCACGAACGCGAGTACTACTTCGAGCGCTGCATGGCCATCCACGACCTCTCCAAGCCGACGATCGCCGAAGTGCGCGGGCACTGTGTGGCGGCAGGGCTGATGCTTGCGTGCATGTGCGACCTGATCGTGGCTGCGGACGACGCCGTGTTCCAGAACCCCGTCCTGAGGATGACCGGAGCAGCCGTCGAACTGCTCGTCGAACCGTGGGAGATCGGCGTGCGCAAGGCCAAGGAGTTCCTCTTCACGGGTGATGCGATCGACGCCGCCGAGGCGTGGCGTCTGGGAATGGTGAACCGCGTCGTTCCCCCTGACGACCTGACCGACGCGACGATGGCCTTGGCGGCGCGCATCGCCGCGATGCCTCCGGTCACGGTCCGGCTCGTGAAACGCTCCATCAGCAAGGCGGTCGACCTCATGGGCAAACGCGATGCACTGGACTTCCATTTCGTTCTGCACCAGTTCGCCCACGACACGGCGACGGCCCGGCGTGCGCTCGAGGAACGGCAACGGAAAGGGTCGATGAAGGAGGTCTTCGCCGAGCGGGACCGGGGCTTCGAGTCCTGATGGGACTGCCCCTCGACGGAATCCGAGTCCTCGACGTCGGGACACGGATCGGCGCGCCCTTCGCAGCTACCCTCCTTGCCGAGTTCGGCGCCGACGTCATCAAGGTGGAGGAGCCCGGGGTCGGGGACTTCCTGCGCCACATCGGCC
>QWHP01000248.1 GCA_021404985.1 Actinobacteria bacterium ATB1 | reverse complement strand
AGATACGTGGGGCGGGTCACGGTGCGCCTGCCGGGCGGGAACGCCGTCCTCATCGCCCTCGCCGCGAAGGCAGAGTACGGGGCAGACGGGGAATTCGCCGGGTACAGTTGCGCCGCGCACCGCCTGGCGAGCCGCTCCGAGACCGCCGGTAGAAGCTCCCCCCACACCGGCAGCCGGCGCGGACCACGAAGCGACGGGGACCGGATGCCCGGCGAGGTCTGCACCCACCTCGACGGGACGATCTACCTCTTCTCGCCCCGGGCGGAGGAGATCTGCGGTCTGCGCGCTGCAGATGCCGTGGGCCGTGTCTGGAAGCAGATCGGGCTCGACCCCCATCTCGACACGAGTTGGTACTCCTTCGTCCACAGTCTCTTCAGCTACGGCCACGCGTCGTGGGACCAGGCTTTCCGAAAGCCCAACGGAACCGAGGTCCGACTGCACTTCGACAGCCGTCTGCAGTACGACGCCACCGGCGACCC
This sequence comes from Actinobacteria bacterium ATB1, assembly GCA_021404985.1. Taxonomy (GTDB): domain Bacteria; phylum Actinomycetota; class Acidimicrobiia; order UBA2766; family UBA2766; genus QWHP01. The sequence continues at coordinate 4,469 of QWHP01000248.1, read as the reverse complement.
CGACGGCACTCTCACGATTCTGACGCTGTCACGAGATTCGTGACAGTCCTCGGGCGCATCGCGGCGAAACCCTTCGACTGTTGGGTGGGAGCACACACAGCCCGGTTGCCGCGGACGGCCGATTCCCCGCGGCAACCGGGCCGCCACGCCACTCACGCCGCCACGCCACTCACGCCGCCGGCAACCCCGGACGTGGGCGGATTCGGGCACCTATGCGATAGCTGGATCCGCCCACGTGGTTGGGGGTCAGGCGAAGATCCGGACAGGTGTGCCCAGCGGCAGCATCGGCACGAGCTCGGAGATGTTGCTGTTCGTCATCCGGATACAGCCGTGGCTGACTTCCTTGCCGATGGTGCTCGGGTCGTTCGTGCCGTGTATGCCGAGCAGCCCGGGTCCCCCGTTGAACTGGTGCACGACATTGGAGTACCCGTTCAGGACGTATGTGTACTTGCCGTACGCCGTGTTGGGATTCGGCGGCTGGAGCAGCTCCATGATGTAGAAGCTCCCCCCGGGAGTCGGCGTGTCGCGGGTTCCGATGCCGATCGGGATGCTCTTTGACACCTGACCCCGATGGATGACGTCGAGTCTCTTCTCACCGAGGTGGATGTCGATCGCCCATTCGAGCCCCACGACCTTGACGTCCTCTTTCGCGACCCATCCGGTGGTGCCGTTGGGTCGAACCGGCAGGAGCACTTTGAGCCAGGTTCTGTCGTTGGTCAGCAGCTCCTTGAGGACAAGGAGGGTCTGGGGTTGGCCGTGCTCGGTCTGCCGCGGCAACTCCACCATGACCTCCGCGTTGCGACTGGGCGCCTCGTACACCTTGGCAAACGGGGGGACCACCTCGGCGCCGTAGGCCGGAAAGCCGCCCTTGAGCTCTCGCGTCCCCCTGGCTCGTGCCAGCACGGCGCCGGCGGGATCGAGGAACTGGTTGTCGTCGGTGGACGCAGTGTTCACGACCGGGCCGGACCCGTTCCCCAGAGGAGGTTCGCTGGGCAGGGGGACGACGAGCGCGGCCACGGCAATGACACCGAGGAGAATTCCTGCGACACCGAGGATTCGAGACTTCGTCATGTTGCGGGGGCTGCCACTAGTCCAGCTTGCCACCGAGCCCGTCCCGCGAAGACTGACTTCTCGGACGGTGCGTCATGATCCTGCGAGCGCCCGGGGCTGACTCGACCTTACGCGCCCGGGAGCCCGACCTTCTGCTAGGCATTGCCCGCATGACACGGGCAAACGACCGCGACCGGATCCTGGACCTGATCCACAGCTACGCGGCGCTCATCGACACGGGGCGACTCGACGAGGTCGGGGACCTGTTCGAGCGATCCACCTATCGGACCGCCGGGAACGACATCGTGCTCGAGGGAGCCGAACAGGTCCGCTTCGCCCAGGAGTACGCCGTGAAGCTCTACGACGGGATCCCGCGCACGCACCACAACATCACCAACGTCAGGATCCACGTAGCAGACGACGGCCGGAATGCGACGGCGGAGTCGTACTTCACCGTGATCCAGGCCCCTCCCGGAGAGGAACCGAGGATCATCGTCGCCGGACGCTACTCGGACACCTTTGCCCGGACCGGTGACGATTGGCATTTCACCGACCGGCTCATCTACATGGACCTCGTGGGTCGCCTCGACGACCACCTCCACCTCGACCGGATGGGTGGAATCGACCCGAGCACCTGGGTGGATTGAGACATCCCCACCGTGACCAGATCCGCCCACATCCACGCCCCCAACCCACCTGGGGACTCAGTGAGAACGTAACCTGCGGGAATGACGATGGAACTGGTACCCCTATGCAATGTCGACGTGGTGCTCGAGGCCCCGATAGACGTCGGGGTCGGGCCCGCGGGCTGGCGGCTCATCTTCGAGGTCGCTAGTGCGGAGATGAAGGGCGACCGGCTCTCGGGGACGATGCGAGGACGGGCCACGGCGGACTGGCTGACCCTGGTCGAGACGACCGGGGCACTGGACGTGCGGGCAACCTTCGAGACCTATGACGGCGCCGTGATCTTCGCTCAGTACAGGGGTCGGACGGACATCACCGGCGGGCCCGGTTCTGCACCCATCTACGTGGCACCCCTCTTCGAGACGGGGGATGCCCGCTACACCTGGTTGAACACGATCCAGGCCGTCGGGAAAGGAATCCTCGACGGCCTCAACCTGAGCTATGAGTGGTACGAGCTTCGCTGAACCCCTCACCAAAATCTCGTGGGGCTATCTGGATTCGAACCAGAGACCTCTCGCGTGTGAGGCGAGCGCTCTAACCGGACTGAGCTATAGCCCCCTGCGTCCGATCGTACGGGCCGTCGTCGCCCGGCATTGCGACCGAACACCGTAGCAGACGCGACCGTGGGTGCCGCGGCCCTTGCCGGACAGGCGGCACCCACGAAGCCGGATCTGATCTCGTCAGGGTGTGGAGATGCTCCGGGTCACTGGAGTATCGGAGCGAGCTGCATGAGCATCATCATGTCGCCGGCGATCTGGATCTGCCCCGACATGAAGAGCTCCTGCGGGTTCGCCTCACCTGCGTTCATCTTCTCGGCGACCTCGCGGCTCATTGTCAGAGTCGCCCTCGGCTGGTCGAGGTTGGCCTCCGCCCCGCCGAACGTGATTGCGACCCACTCCTCGCCGCCGTCACTGGTCGTCACGAGCTTGAGGGTGCCCTGCGCAGCCTTGAGCGTGCTCGCCACAGCGGGGTTGCCGAGCATGTTCCCGAGGCCGTCACCGCTCATCGGGCCTGCTCCGCCTTCCTGCATGCGCTGCACGGCCTGCTGCCAGTTCGCTCCGTCGAGGCTGATCTGGACGAGGGTGTCTTCGTTGCGACCCTCACTCACCTCGATCTCACCGCTCTTGACGGCCAGCGACCACTGGCCCTCGCCGATGAGGTCGAAGCAGATCGACCCGGGCCCGTCGTCGTGGCCGGAGATCGACTCCTTGAACTGCTCGGGAACCACCTTCGTGAAGAACTCGTGCGGTGTGTCGGGGATCTCTACGTCGCTCACGTGCACCTCCTGTCGCACCGGGGGACCGCCCCCCGTGGTTGGCAGGACCCTAGCACACTGCGAACCCACTGAGTAAGCGCACGCTTACTCGCCCTCCGGGTGCTTTGAGCTACCCTGTCTACTCCCCACCTCCACCAGGGTCACCCCCACCACCACCACCACCACCAGGGTCACCCCCACCACCACCACCGCCGGTGTCACCGCCACCAGTACCACCACCACCAGTACCGCCACCACCGCCGGTGCCTTCGTCCGGACTGCCGGCATTTCCACCGCCGCCACCGCCACCGGTACTCCCCTTCTTCGACGAGGACTTGGCCTTCGACGAGTCGCCGCCACCGGACGCGTCGAAGGTTCTGGCGCCCCGGAACTTCCCGTAGTCGGGTCGCGGCCAGTCGAGGACGGGAAGGCCGTCGTGGGCAGGGACCATGAACCGCTTCCAGATCGGTGCCGCAGTCTTGCCTCCCCCCGCGGTGACACCCGCCTGCACCCTGTCCGGATTCCCCGTCCAGACGGCAGTTACGAGCTGGGGCGTCATGCCCACGAACCAGGAGTCCGCCTTGTTGTCGGTCGTTCCGGTCTTCCCCGCAGACGGCCTGCCGAGGCCGTTGCCCTTGGCCGTACCGCTCGAGATCACATCCTTCATCATGTCGACGGTGGCGAAAGCAACGTTGGGATCGAGCACCTGTTCCGCTGCCGGCACGACCTTGTAGACCTCCGTACCCTGGGAGTTCAGGATCGAGTCGACGAGATGCGGCTTGTGCTTCACGCCCCCCGAGGCCAGGGTTGAGAATCCGGCGGCCATGTCGAGGGGACTGACCGAGGACCCGCCGAGCACGATCGCCGGCACGTTGCTCAGCTGCTCCTTCGGGACACCCATCTTGTTCGCCGTGTCCAGGACGGCTTCGGGCCGGATCCGGTTCACGATGTTCACGAACGCGCAGTTGTACGACCCCGCCAGGTTGGCGCGCAAGGTGTACGTCCCGCCGCCGCCGCCGCTCACCGAGTTCTTCCCCGGCCACGGCTTGCCGTTGGCCTGCTTGTAGATGCAGCTGTTCGGTGCACCCCAGTTGTCGTTCGGCGAGTAGCCCCGCTCGAGGAGCGCCACAACCGCGAACACCTTCATCGTCGACCCGGCGTTGCGCCTCCCCTGCATGGCGAGATTGAACTGCTCCTGCTGGAAGTCCTCGCCGCCGAAGACCGCGCGGATCGCGCCGCTGTTCGGGTCCATCGCCACGAGCGCCGCCGAGTACCGTTTTCCCGCGATCGATTCGCTGACCGTCGTCTCCGCGAGATGTTGCAGACGCGGGTCCAGAGTCGTCTTGATCCGCAAGCCCCCCTTGAAGACGGCGTTGCGACGCTCGACCTTCGCCTGGGCAGGGTCCTGGCTGGTGACCGGCAGGATGTGACCGTTCAGGAGCTGCTGTTTCACGGCCTCGACGAAGTACTCGCTTTCCGT
>QWHP01000247.1 GCA_021404985.1 Actinobacteria bacterium ATB1 | reverse complement strand
GGAGCCTCGGTGGGGTCCTGGGTCTCTGTCATGTGGACTCGAAGGGTCGGGAAACGTCGGTCGAGCAGGGATCTCGCTCGATCCTATCCACGTGGGCCGGACAGCGTCCGAACGTTGCTACGGCTGTGTTCTGCAGGTGGGCGCCACAACAGGACGAGAGACTGGTCTCACCAGTCCGGGTCAGCTGCGACGCAGGACAGTGTTGCCCAGCCGCCGCGCAGCCGCGAACCAGTTCCGGTTGAGCAGCTCGAGGAAGGTGTCCAGTGCCGTGAACGGGAGTATCCCGCCACTCATCGTCACCAGAGCCCGAGCGGGGCCCTCGCGCACGGCGGCCTCGATCATCTTGAGGGTCGCGTCGTCGGCGTCGGGGAACTCGACAGCGGCGCGCTTCCTTCCGGCAGACATGATCAGCCTTCCGATCTGCCGTCCCAGGATCGTCTCCTCGATCTCGCCGAGTGTCGAGTTCCGGGTGAAGGGACGCGTCGGGACGGGCTGGGGGATGGGTCTGGCGCACATCGCTGCGAACGTCTCGTCGTCAGCGACGAAGGCCTTTGGGTCCGGTGCCGGGGAGAGCTTGTCCACCGAGTCGACCGTGATCGTCGCAAGCGACCGGATGTCGACGGAAGAGGCTCCTACGAGGATCTCGAAGTCTCCCGCCTCGACCAGCCAATCGTGGGCGGAGGTGTCCCACACCGAGAAGGCGCGCCGGTCGAGGTGCACCACGACATCCGTGGTCTCACGGGGCCTCAGATGGACCTTCGCGAAGCCTTTGAGCTCCTTGTCCGGGCGGTAGACCGACGCCTCGACATCGCGCACGTAGACCTGTACGACTTCGGATCCGGCCCGCTCGCCGGTGTTCCGCACCGTAAGGCGGACGTCGACGTCGGTACCGTCCACGGCGGCCTCTGCCTCGGACCACTCGAACGTGGTGTAGGAGAGGCCGTGCCCGAAGGGAAAGGCTGCGGGCACGCCGGCCGAGTCGTGGAACCGGTAGCCGACGTAGAGTCCCTCGCGGTATTGCACCTGGCGCGCCGACCCGGGGAAGTTGCGGTCGGCGGGAAGCTGTGCGACGTGCTCCGGGAAGCTCTCTGCGAGCCTGCCGCCCGGCTCGGCATCCCCGAAGAGGACGTCGACGGCTGCAGAGCCACCGGCCTCACCTCCGAGATAGGTCTCGAGCACGGCGGCGACCCTTCCCGCCCACGGGAGTTGAACCGGACCGCCGTTCGAGAGGACGACGACAGTGCGCGGGTTGGCGGCTGCAACTGCTTCGATCACCCGGACGTGACCTGAGGGGAGATCGATCCCGTCCCGGTCGAAGCCTTCGGACTCGAATGCTGCCGGCAATCCGGCGAATACGATCGCTACGTCCGCACCGGTGGTGGCCTCCACCGCCTCGCTCACGAGACGGTCGCTCGTGTTTCCGGTACAGGCGTCGTAGCCGGGCGCGAACCGCAGCGACGTCGAGTGGTCGATCCGAGCACGGAGAGCGTCCAGTGCCGTGTCGAGTCGGCGGGGCGTCACCTGCGAGCTTCCCGCACCCTGGTAGCGCGGCACCTCGGCGAAGGCGCCGATCACCGCGATCGTGTCCGATCCCCTGAGTGGGAGCACTCCGTCGTTGGTCAGGAGCACCGAGCCTTCCGCGGCGACACGTCGCGCGAGGTCGTGGTGCCGCTCGTACGCGGGGTCATGCACACTGCCGTCCGGCTGCCCGAGCCGCAGGAGATCCAAGACGCGGGTGACGCAGGCGTCCACCGCCTCTTCGGAGAGTGCGCCCCGCTCGATGGCCGCGATCACCTCTCGGTCGAACGCCCCCTTGCTCCCCGGCATCTCGAGGTCGAGACCCGCAGCGATCCCGGCTGCGCGGTCGTTGGTTGCGCCCCAGTCCGTCATCACCAGACCCGTGAAGCCCCACTCGTCCCTCAGGATCCCGGTGAGCAGCTCGGTGTGCTCACTGCAATAGACGCCGTTCACGAGGTTGTACGCGCACATCACGGTCCACGGAGCGGACTCTCTCACTGCGATCTCGAAGCCCGTGAGGTAGAGCTCGCGCAGGGTCCGCTCGTCCACGACGACGTCGACTACGAGGCGGTGACTCTCCTGGTTGTTCACGGCGTAGTGCTTCAGGCACGCGCCGATCCCCTTTGACTGGATGCCCCGCACCAGAGCTGCCGAGAGCTTCCCCGAGAGGAACGGGTCCTCCGAGTAGTACTCGAAGTTGCGGCCCCCAGCCGGATGACGCTTGAGATTCAGGCCGGGCCCCAGGACGACCGCAACGCCCTGCCAGCGCGCCTCGTCCCCGATCGCCTCTCCGACCTCGGCGAGGAGCGCTTCGTCCCAGGTTGCACCCAGGGTTGCAGCCGTCGGGAAACAGGTGGAGGGAACCGAGGCGGCGATGCCGAGATGATCGTCGGAGAGCTCCTGCTGGCGGAGGCCATGCGGGCCGTCTGCGACCATGATCGGTTCGAGTTCGCGCTCGGCCACGCGCTCGATGTGCCAGACGCCCCTGCCCGAGAGGATCTTTACCTTCTGTTCCAGAGGAAGCGACGCGAGGACGTCACTCGAGGACGTCCCTCTCGACGTGTGGGTCGTCTGATCAGTCACACACGACAAGGTACCGATTCGGGTGTCTCAGGCGAGATCGACGATCACGGGGGCGTGGTCCGATGGGGTGATTCCCTCACGCTTCTTGCGGAAGTCGCGGTCGACGCAGGCCTCCGCGGCGCGTTCTGCCACCGACCGTTCGGCCAGGAGGAGATCGATGCGGAGGCCCTCGCCCTTGTGGAACCTGCCGGCACGGTAGTCCCACCAGGAGAACCCGGGCATATCGGGGTTCGTCGATCGGAAGACGTCCACGAGCCCCGCCGTCAAGAGCCGCTCGTAACCGGATCGCTCCTCGTCCGTGTGGAAGATCGTCCCTGCGAACGTCTCCGGGTCGTAGCTGTCGATGTCCGCCGGGCAGAGGTTGAAGTCCCCGGCAACCACGACGGGGAGGTCCCCCCCGACCATCCCCTCTACATAGGCCGCGAGCAGGTCGAGCCACTCGAGTTTCATGCCGTAGTCGGGATGGTCGACGGTTTTGCCGTTCGGGACGTAGACGCTGGTGACCGAAAGTCCCTCGACCTCGGCTGTGATGAGACGCGCTCCGAGCTCTTCGGCACCCGGAAGCCCCACTTGCACCGACTCGATCGGACCTCGCGCGAGTACGGCGACCCCGTTCCACGACCTCTGTCCGTGGACAGCCGCCGTGTAGCCCACCCCTTCGAACGCCATGTGGGGAAATTCGGTGTCCGGAAGCTTCAACTCCTGAAGGCAGACGATGTCGGGCTCACGGGTCCTCAGGAAGTCCAGGACGTAGTCGACCCGCGCCTTGAGGGAGTTCACGTTCCAGGTCACCAATCTCATGACGCTCTTCTAGCATCCCGGTGACCGAGCACGTAGGAGGCGTGTCGCGTGCGGGACGTCCCGGGCGCGGTGGATCTCGCAGATGCGGCCGGCAGACGAGATCCAGTAGAGACGCAGTCGACCGGAGCGGGGAAGCAGGAGGCGGAGATGCTTGGCGAATTGGCCGAAGCGGTCAGGAACAGGGATGTCACACCCGTCGAGCTGGTCGAGACAGCGCTCGCACGGATCGAGAAGGCGAACCCGTCTCTCAACGCAGTGGTCGACCTCAGGGCAGATGCCGCGCTGGAGGAGGCGAGACGCCACAACGGCGAGGGCGTCCTGGCTGGGATCCCGATCCTCGTCAAGGATCTCGAACACGTGCGCGGGATGACCACCACCTACGGATCCCTGCTCCACGCGGAGGACCCACCGGCCGAGCGGCATGGCGGGGTCGCGTCGCGTCTCGTCGAAGCCGGGGCGATCGTGGTCGGAAAGACGAACACGCCCGAGTACGCCTGGGCAGGTTTCACGACCAACAGGGTGTACGGCCCCACACGTAATCCGTGGAACACCGACAAGGCACCCGGAGGTTCGAGCGGCGGGTCGTCAGCTGCACTGTGCTCGGGGATGGCACCCCTGGCGACGAGTTCGGACGGCGGGGGTTCGGTGAGGACCCCGGCAAGCACCACAGGTCTCGTGGGATTCAAACCCACGTTCGGGGCGATCGGCAGATCGGCGATCCCGACATGGCCGACGTTCTCCATGAACGGCGTCATCCAGGCGAGCGTCACGGATGCCATCCTCGAGGCAGGTGTGATCTTCGGACCGGTGGCCGGCGACGTGAACGCCTTGCCGGGCGGGTCCATCCCGCTCGATCCGACCCTGCCATCCCGAGCCGTCGCGGTCGACACCTTCAAGGCACAGGTCGAACCGGCGGTGATGGAGTCGTTCCACCGCGTGCTCGAGATCATCGAGGTCACCATCGGTCTGCCGGTCGAGCTGCGCGAACGTCACGAGCCCGTGTTCGACACCGACCCGACTCCCGCGAACGGATGGCTCTTCATGGCAGCAGCTGAGATGGCGCAGCGGCTCTCGTTCGCCAAGGGCCGAGAGGACGATCTCGACATCGGTCTGCGTCTCATGATCGATTTCGGGCGCCATGTCCAGGCGGCGGACTACATCGCCGCACAGAGGAACCGGTACGAGGCTGCCCGGCAGCTCGATAACGCCCTCGGGGAAGAAGGCGTCCTTCTCGTTCCCACAGCCAACGCGAACGATTGGCCCGCAGAAGGACCGCTCCCCGCCGAGATCGCCGGCGTGCCCTGCAGCCCCCTCGACTCGATGAACACCATGGAGCTGAACTACACCGGTCATCCCGCTGTTTCGGTCCCCATGGGTATCGGCCCCTCGGGAGTTCCCCACGGCCTCCAGATAGTCGCTCCCCGGCATCGCGACGACCTCGCGCTCGGCCTTGCCGCAGCGCTCGAGGACTCCCTCGGCTGGCCCACCACCGCGCCCGGATACGAGGCGTTTCCACTTCCTCGGGGTGGGGCTTGGCGCGTGGATTCGTTGCTGGGGTGGTGGATCGGCGCGCCATGTGCCCGGCGTGCCATGTGCCGTGCCGCAGTCGGCGGCCGCCAGGTGACTTCAGGCGGTCAGGAGATGCCCAGGGACTCCTTGGCGACCTCGAGGGTCGCCTTGTAATCGGCCTTGCCCGAGGGCGACCGGTACACGCTGTCCACGACGACCACGTGCTTGGGTGCCTTGTAGCCGGCCAGGTTGTCCTTCACGTAGGCGATGACATCATCAGGGTCGATCTCGGCACCGGGAGCTGTAGAGAGAACAGCCGTGATCGCCTGGCCCCACTTCTCGTCGGGCACGCCCACGACGACGCAGTCGGTCACACCGCCGAAGCGCTTGGTCACTTCCTCGACCTCCTCGGGGAACACCTTCTCCCCGCCGGTGTTGATGCACACCGACCCGCGCCCGAGCAGTTCGAGCGTCGCGCCGTCGTCTGCGACGACAGCCCAGTCACCGGGGATGGAGAACCGCATGCCGTCGACCTCCGTGAACGTGCGGGCGGACTTCTCCTCGTCCTTGTAGTAGCCGATGGGCTGGTTCCCACCAACGCCGACGAGCCCTTTGACGCCCGGCGCCGTCTCGAGCGGCTGCATCGTCTCGTCGAAGAGGCGTGTGGTCGGTGTCAGCTGGAATTTCGCCGTCTGCACCGGTCCCGCACTCGTCATGAGCGAGAGCCCCATTCCGAGCGCCTCGGACGACGAGAAGGTATCGACGAGCATCATGTTCGGATTGTGGGCGAGCAGGCCCCGCTTCGTCTCCTCGGACCACATCACGCCCGACGACACCATCATGAGGAGGGACGAGACGTCATAGCGTCCCGCGTCCCCCTCGAGCGCACGGACAAGTGGGCGGGCGAAGCTGTCGCCCACGATCGTCGCCATGTTCGCCTTGGCGGACTCAACCGT
>QWHP01000246.1 GCA_021404985.1 Actinobacteria bacterium ATB1 | reverse complement strand
GGTTCTCCTCACCTTCCCGTGGGTAGTTCGACGGTGATGCCGCCGCAGCAGAGGTAGATCATGGCGATGAGGGCGGCGGCGGTGTGGTGGCCGTAGCCGCGGTGGTTGGTCAGGCGGATCTTGCTGTTGAGCCCTTCGAGTTTCGAGTTCGACAGGCCGAGCTCGATGGCGGCGAGGATCCGGTCGCGGTTCGCTCTGATGGTCCGGGAGAGGGTGACGAAGGCGGGGATGCGGCAACGGCACGCCCAGGTGAGCCACCAGTCGAGGTGCTCGGCAGCGTCCTCGACATGGCGGAGCTGGAACAGGTCGCGCAGGCCTTCTTTGAGTTGCCAGCACCGGTAGAGGACCGACCGTTCGCGACGGAGCTGGTGGAGGACTTCGAGCTGGTTGTCGTTGAGGTCGTCGGGGTCCTTGAGCAGCGCCCAGCGTGTGTGTTTGACCCATCGAGGCTTGTTCGGCGGCGGCGATGACCCAGCCGGTGGCCGCCCTCGGGTCCGTTTGACCGCCGGGTTGGTCCGGCGCTCGATGTTCCACGCTTGCCGTCGCGCCTTGTCGATGGTTTCGTTGGCCAGCTTTACGACGTGAAACGGGTCGACGCACTGGCGGGCCTGGGCGGCCTTGGCGTCGGTGGCCTTCTTGTAGGCGCCGCCCATGTCCAACGACACCGCTTGAAGCTGGGCGCAGCCCTCGTCGCCGAGCAGGTCGTAGAACTCCTCGAGCACCTTGTGGTCATGCCCTTCACCGGCCCAGATGACCGCCCCGTCACGGTCGTGGTCGGCGACCACTGTCAGGTAGCGGTGCCCTTTGCGATAGCTGACCTCGTCGACACCGATCCGGTAGATGTTCTCGAGGCGGTGGCCGTCGACATGTTCGGCCACGACCCGGCTGACGATGCCGGCCACGGTCTCCCAGCTGGTGCGCAGCAGTTTGGTGACGGTCGTCTTGTCGGTGTGCTGACACAACCAGGCCACGACATCTTCGAAGTCGCGGGTGTGCCGGGCGCCGAGCCGAGCCCAGTCCACAGCCTCGGTGCGGACCCGGTCACAACGCCGGCAGTGCAGACGGCGGATCTCCGCTTCCAGGAACAGCTTCACCGCACCGAGATCGAGGTGGCGCCACCGGCGGGTCGAGCGGTCATAGACAGCCCGTCCTCTCCAGCCGCACGGACAGATCGGCCGTCGCCGGCGGTAACGCAACCCGACGACCACACCCTCGGGTGAGAAGGTGACCGACACGACATTGGCGCCGGGGATGCCCAACAGCTTGTTGAATGCAGTGGTGACGCGCACGTGCTCGCTCCTCGCAGGCTCGGTTGGTGTTGCAACCCCGAACCTACGAAGCGACACGTGCGCGTCGCACTGAACCCCCCGGACCCCAACACCGGGCACGCACGTCGCACTGAACCCCCCGGACCCCAACACCGGGCACGCAACTACAGGACGATCAAGCCCTCACACCCCGGACCCGCCCACAAGAACCCGCGGAGTCCCATTCTCAATGCCGGTTTGCTCCATCCTTGCGCTCCACGGGAAGGGGCGAACGGCCCCCGCCCTTCGAGTTCGAGCCGGAACGGGGTGGACGGGCAGGCGAGCTTGGCCCACACTTGGGACCTACTCGCCGGCGGAGGTCGGGATGCCTTTCAGGGACAGAAGGGACGCAGGGAGGCAACTTGCAGCGCGGCTTGCTCACCTGGGTGACCGGAACCTGGTCGTGGTCGCGTTGCCGAGAGGGGGGGTGCCGGTGGGATATGAGGTCGCAGAGGCGCTCGGTGCCCCACTCGATGTGATCATCGTCCGCAAGCTAGGTCTACCTTTCCAGCCGGAGTTGGGCATGGGGGCGATCGGCGAGGACGGGGTGAGAGTCTTGAACGTCGATGTGGTCCGCATGTCCGACGTGAGCGAGGACGAGCTCGCCTCGGTTGAAGCGAGGGAGAGAGCCGAGCTCGAGCGGCGCGCACTCCGCTACCGGGGCGGACGTCCCCGGGTCGACCTCGAGGGCCGTACGGTCGTGATTGTCGACGACGGGATCGCCACAGGGGGTACTGCGCTTGCGGCTGTGCAGGTTGCCCGCGCCCACGGCGCCGACCGTGTCGTCCTTGCGGTTCCCGTCGCGCCGCCCGACACCGTGCGACGGCTCGAGGCGGAGGCCGACGAAGTGGTGTGCGTACAGATGCCTCGGTCCATGTGGGCGATCGGTGCTTGGTACGACGACTTCCGCCAGACCTCCGACGAGGAGGTCGAGGAGCTCCTCGAATCGGCCGCCCGTAGGACCCGAGGAAGAAGGGCCGGGGGGGGTACCGATCCACCGGATGTCTCTACGACCGGAACCCCGGGCGATCCTACCTGGCCGGTGGAGGAGGACGTCGAGATCCCGGCGGACGACAGGACCCTGCCGGGACGGCTCAGCCTGCCCGAAGGCGCGTCTTCGCTCGTGCTCTTCGCCCACGGCAGTGGCAGCAGCCGCTTCAGTCCACGCAACAGATACGTCGCAGAGCGGCTCAACGGGGCGGGTGCCGGCACTCTCCTGTTGGATCTCCTCAGTCCCGAGGAGGAGTCGTTCCGTCCGAACGTCTTCGACGTCGATCTGCTCGCCCGTCGGCTTGTAGCTGCCGCCGGCTGGGCGCACAGGGAGAGTGAGGCGGCCGGTCTGCCGATCGGCTACTTCGGGGCGAGCACCGGCGCGGCGGCGGCACTTGTGGCCGCCGCCGTCGAGCCCGAATTGGCCGGAGCCGTCGTTTCACGCGGCGGGAGACCGGATCTCGCGGCCGGCAGTCTTGCGGAGGTCCAGGCTCCGACGCTCCTCATCGTGGGCGGAGACGACTTCGGGGTGATCGAGCTGAACAGGGACGCGGCCGCCCGCTTGAGGTGTGTGCACGAGGTCGAGGTGATCCCCGGGGCAACCCACCTCTTCCCCGAACCGGGGGCGCTGGAGCGCGTCGCCGACCTCGCTGCGGGCTGGTTCACGCGCTGGCTCGGGCGGGAGACCGGGGGGTGACACGCGCCGACACGCGCGGCAGGCGAGCGAAGCCCCGTCTCGAGCCTGCCGGGCCGTCCCGATGGAAGATCCCGATGACTGAGGGCATGCGCGTGCCGGGGGTCGTCTTCGCGTCGCCGGATCTCCTGCCGGCGATCGAGGACGACGAGAGCCTGCAACAGGTCGTCAACGTGGCGTGTCTTCCCGGTGTTGTCGGGGCGTCCTACGCGATGCCCGACGTGCACTGGGGCTACGGCTTTCCGATCGGTGGAGTGGCCGCGACGGACGTCGAAGCGGGCGGTGTCGTCTCCCCGGGAGGAGTCGGGTTCGACATCTCGTGTGGCGTGCGTCTCCTGACCACAGGTCTCGGGGGGGAAGAGGTGTCGGGTTGCCTCGATCGCCTGATGGACCGGCTCGCGGAGCAGGTCCCCTGTGGTCTCGGTCGGGGAGGAGTCTGGTCGCGGCGCTCGGATCCGGAGCTCGATGACATCCTGGTGCGAGGCGCGGTGGTGGCAGTCGAGGCAGGGTTCGGTTTCGACGGCGACTTGGTCAATTGCGAGGATCGGGGGTCTCTCGGCGGGGCGGACCCTGCCAAGGTGTCTGTCCGGGCGCGCGAGCGCGGGCGGAATCAGGTCGGCAGCCTCGGGTCCGGGAACCACTTCGTCGAGGTGCAGGTGGTGGATCGCATCTTGGACGGCAGGAGAGCGGACGCCTTCGGACTGCGTGTTGGCGAGGTGTGCGTGATGATCCACACGGGCTCTCGGGGTCTCGGGCACCAAGTGTGCACGGACCACATCCACGTCATGGAGGCCTCGATGGCACGATACGGGGTCTCGGTCCCGGACAGGCAGCTCGCGTGCGCACCGGTCCGCTCCGAAGAGGGTGCCGCATATCTCGCTGCGATGGCTGCGGCCGCGAACTACGGGCGTACCAATCGCCAACTGCTGACCCACGCCGTGCGCCATGTCTTCGGAGAGGTGCTGGGCACGGGTGACCTCCCCCTTCTCTACGACGTGTCGCACAATCTCGCGAAGCTGGAAGTCCACGAGATCGAGGGCGAACGGAGGCTCCTCTGTGTCCACCGCAAAGGCGCCACGCGTGCCCTTCCACCCGGGCACGTCGAGCTTCCCGAGGGGCTGCGCCGCTGGGGCCAGCCGGTCCTCGTTCCCGGCTCGATGGGGACGGCGTCGTACGTTCTCGTCGGCACCGGATCGTCCGCGGGGTTCGACTCGTGCTGCCACGGTGCCGGTCGGGTGTTGAGCAGGCATGCGGCGAAGCGCCGCGTCAGAGGTGACGAGCTTGCCCGGGGCCTCGCCGCCGAGGGAATCCACGTTCGGGCGGGGTCGATGCGCGGGCTCGCGGAGGAGGCGCCGTTCGCCTACAAGGACGTCGACTCGGTTGTCTCTGCATGCGAGGAGGCAGGGCTCGCGCACGTCGTCGCCCGCATGCGGCCGGTCGGGGTTGTGAAGGGCTGACGGTCCTCGCACTAGAAATGACCGGAACACCGAACCGAGAGGGAGGGAGCGGTGGATTCACCCAATCGATCGGCGGACGTCCCGCTGTTCCCGATCCAGGACGATCCCCGGATGACGCCCGGGGGGACGAGTGGCGACTGGTTCGGACCGGTGATGATCGGGGTGGCCGTACTTGCCGTCATCGTCGTCGCATTCGGCATGATTGTCGCGGTGTTCCCGGGTCTGGTCTCTGAAGAGGAGGCCTCGCCGGAGGAGATCGCCGAGGTCGAAGCGGGCCTCGAGGAGAGCTACGCGGACTCGGGTTGGTACGAGAGTATCGAGAACATCTCGATCAAGGGAGACACCGTCGTCGTCACGACGAGCATGGACGACTCGGAGGAAGACACCCTCGACTCCATGTGCAATGCCGTGAAGGGCATGTCGACGAGGGTCGTCGAGGAGCCCGAGGTCGAGGTCGTCTCGACCTCCCAGGACGAGCTCACCACGTGCAAGTGACGGTCCGCGGTCGATCTGCTCGGGCGTTCGTGCCTTAGGACCCTTGTGCCGGGGCCGGGCGATGAGGACGATCGGGGTATCCGGAGAGGGAGCAGAGGTGGACGAGACTCCGACAGTGGTCATGGGAGATGACCCCGAACCCTTGCACCCACGACACGCCGAGACCGGGCAGGACGGGGACGGGCGGAAGAACAGGCTCATGGTGTTCCTCGTAGTCGTGGTCCTCCTTCTCGCGTGTGCGGTGACCGGCTTGGCCGTGGCCATGATCGTCGGCCGTGAATCCGAGGAGACGGCGAGCACGACGGCCTCGGCCCGCACGACGACGCTCGCGGAATCCCGAGGGTCGGGAAGCGGCGGTGGCGTACCCACGCCCTCGGAGCAGGGGGGCGGAGGCACCACGGGTTCGGACACGCCCGGAGAGGACCAGGCCATCACGGACGAGCCTCCTGCCCCGTGCACCGCCTCGGCGGTCTCTGCCACGATCGGGGGTTCGATCTCCGGGACGCCTGTCAACGTGACGAACCTGACGTGCACGTCGAGTGGCGCCCACGCCTGGGCGCTTCTCACGCTGACGATGGCGAACGTAGATCCGGTGTACGCGTACTTCCGTGATGTGGGAGGCGGTTGGGAGCTGCTCGACTATGGCACGGGGATCTCGTGTGGGGACGTCGGGATTCCCGCCTCCGAATGCGCCGAGCTCCCCTGACCGTTCGCTCAGGAGAATCCGGCAGGCCACGCTTGGACGCGGGCCTTTCGCAGCGGCCCGACGGTGATCGCTCCTCTGGGACAGTCGAGTTCGCAGAGGAAGCAGGTCTGGCAGTCGTCGAGGTGGGCAACCGTCGCCCTACCCGAAGAGAGATCCGTCGTGAGGACGTCACACGGGCATGTCTCGATGCAGATCCCGCAACCGTCGCAGAGCTCCTCGTCCACCCTGTCGATCATCGCTCCGTCCCCGGGGTCGTTGCGTCCGCAGCCCGCTCGAAGGGTGCTCGTTCAGCGTCCAGGATCGTGTCCCCTCGGGGGCCGCGCCGCGAGTTGATCCAGGCGAGCCAGCAGTCGTTGTCCGTGTCGGGATGGTCGCTGCGCATGTGTGAGGAACGAGTTTCCGTCCTGGCGAGAGAGGCACGGAGGAACAGCTCGCCCGAGCGGACCATCGCCGCCGTCTCATGTGCCTTCACGAGCTCGTGAGGGTCATGAGCCCGCATCTCCGCCACGTCGCCGAGCAGCGTCTCGACGGTCCCGAGTGCCTCTTCCAGACGGGTCCCGTTCTTGAGGACCGATACATCCCAGGGGAAGAGCGCGCTCTGGAGGCGAGTGAGCACATCGTCGGGTGCAGGGCCGTTGTGCCGATACAAGGGCCGCAGTGCCCGATCCGCTGCCGCTGCCGAGATCTCAGGGGCCGTGACGGGAGCCGGGTGCTGCGTCGCGA
>QWHP01000245.1 GCA_021404985.1 Actinobacteria bacterium ATB1 | reverse complement strand
GAGCCTCCGCCGACGACATGTCGAGCCTGAAGGGCTGAGCCTGAACGGATGATCCGGACACGAACATGAGCAAGAGCACATGAACAAGGAAGCAGCAGAGACGATCCTCGAGCTGGCCTGGATCGTTCCGGTCATCCCGCTCGTGTCGGCCGGGCTGTTGATCACGGTGGGCCGAAAGCTGAAGGAGCCCGTCGCCGGAATTGTCGGCGTCTCGGCGATCGTGGCCTCGTTCGGAATGGTCATATTGGTGCTGGCCGCGCTCCTCTCGTTGCCCGAAGAGGAGCGGGTGTTCGAGCACGTTCTCTACCAGTGGATCCCCGCCGGCGGGTTCCAGATCGAGATGGGCTTTCTCGTCGACCCGCTCTCGGTCACGTGGATGATGCTCATCACCGGTGTCGGGGCGCTCATCCATGTCTATGCCCTCGGCTACATCGCAGGCGACGACCGGTACACGGCTTTCTTCGGGTACATGAACCTCTTCGTCGGTTCGATGCTCGTGCTGGTTCTCGGGAACAACTTCCTCGTCCTCTTCGTCGGATGGGAGCTGGTCGGTGCGTGCAGTTATCTCCTGATCGGCTTCTGGTTCAAGAAGACCGAGAACTCCTCGGCGGCGAACAAGGCTTTCTTCACGAACCGGGTCGGCGACTTCGGATTCTTCGTCGGGCTCATGCTTATCTTTGCCACGGTGGGATCGTTGGACTACGACACGGTGTTCGGCGCTGCGTACGCGTCCCTGGGCGGCGGTGCCGGGGTGCCGATCGTGTTCGGGACGGCGACGGCGATCTGCCTTCTGCTGCTCGTAGGCGTTACCGGCAAGTCGGCGCAGGTGCCCCTCTACGTGTGGCTTGCCGATGCGATGGCAGGCCCGACACCCGTCTCGGCCCTGATTCACGCCGCGACGATGGTGACAGCGGGCGTCTATCTCGTTTCCCGGGCCAGCCCCCTCTTCGCTCTGTCAGAGGTGTCACAGGCGATCGTGACCTTTGTCGGGATCGGTACAGCGCTCTATGCGGCGACAATCGCCCTCGGCCAGTACCGCCTCAAGCGCGTCCTCGCGTACTCGACCATCAGCCAGCTCGGCTACATGATCGCAGCGGTGGGGGTGGGCGGTGCCGGGTACGCGGCTGGTGTCTTCCATGTGGTTTCGCACGGTCTCTTCAAGGCGCTCCTCTTCCTCGCAGCCGGTTCCGTCATGCATGGGATGCACGACGAGGAGGACATGAGGCGTCTCGGGGGCCTCCGCAAGTCGATGCCGTTGACCGGGGGGCTCTTCCTGGTCGGAGCGCTTTCCCTCTCCGGGATCTTCCCCCTGAGCGGTTTCTGGTCGAAGGACGCGATTCTGGGCGCTCTGTTCGAGGCACAGCAGTCGTGGGGCAAGGCGGCGTGGGCCATCGGGATCGTCGCAGCGTTCCTGACGGCGCTCTACTCGTTCCGTGCCTATTTCATGACCTTCACCGGAAGACGGAATTGGGAAGAAGGCGTTCATCCGCACGAGTCGCCCATGGTGATGATCTTGCCGATGGCGGTGCTCGCCGTGGGGACGACGATCTGGGGAGTTGCCGACCTGCCCGGATCGCAGTGGCTTCACACCTTCCTCGAGCCGGCCTTCGGAGCCCTGGGTGGCGAATCCGTCGAGTGGACGGCGGAGACCCTGACCTTGCTGGGGGTGAGCTTGGCAGTCGCCTTGCTCGGCGTCGGTACGGCCTATGTGCTCTGGAACCGCAAGACACTTGACGAGCGAATCGCCCTCGGGGAGCGGGTACCAGCGCGGCTCGGGCACGCCTGGCGCAACGCGTACTACGTCGATTCGGCGCTCGAGCACGGCGTGCGGCGCCCAGGTTGGGAGTTGACCGGCGTCCTCGCGACCGTCGACGACGAGGCGATCGACCGCACAGTGATGGGCATCGGAGGTGGCACGAAGCGTATCGGCCGCCATCTCGCCAGGCTCCAGAACGGCTACGTGCGTGTGTACGCGTCCGTGTTCCTCGGGGCGGTGGTCCTGATCGCCGCCTATGTCCTTGCGAGGGGAGGGACAGGTCTGTGAACGTCGCTGCCCAATCTGCCGCAGACGTCCCCTTCGTGACTCTGCTCGTGTTCATCCCGATCATCGGGGCGATCCTCATCGGGCTCCTCGTTCCGTCCCGGCGCGGCGAACTCGCCCATGTGCTGGGGGTCGGGATCACGCTCTTGAACCTGGGCATCGTCATCTGGATGCTCGTTGCCTTCGACGCCTCGAGCGCCAAGTTCCAGTTCGTGGAGAGGGCCTCCTGGATACCCCGACTCGGCGTGGGATACCTGATGGGCGTGGACGGGATAAGCCTGTTCATGCTCGCTCTGACCGGCTTCCTGTTCCCGCTCATGCTCCTCGGCTCGTACCACATCCGGCGGCGCCTCAAGCACTTCACAGTCCTCGTGCTGGCGCTCGAAGGCGTGCAGATGGGCGTGTTCGGCGCAACCGACCTCTTCCTGTTCTTCATCTTCTGGGAGCTGACGCTCGTCCCGGTGTACTTCCTGATCGGATACTGGGGCGGGCCGGATCGGGTACGTGCAGCGGTCAAGTTCTTCATATTTACCGCGGTCGGCAGCGCCTTCCTCCTCGCTGCGATCATCGCCACGGGGGTGCTCGCCGACGGCCCGCTCAGCTTCAACATCAACGAGGTGATCAAGACCGACTTCCCCATCTGGACGCAGCGAATCCTCTTCTGGGGTTTCACGATCGGCTTCCTCTTCAAGGTCCCCGTCGTGCCGGTGCACACGTGGTTGCCCGACGCCCACACACAGGCGCCGACCGCGGGCTCGGCCGACCTTGCCGGGGTGCTGCTCAAGATCGGAGTGTTCGGCCTCATCCGTTTCTCGATCCCTCTGTTTCCGCGCGCTGCGGTCGAGGCGGTTCCGATCCTGATGACGCTCGGCGTCGTGGGCATCGTCTACGCGGCTCTGGTCGCGATGCGACAGGACGACGCGAAGCGACTCGTCGCCTACACCTCGATCAGCCACATGGGGTTCGTCGTGATGGGCCTTTTCGCCCTCACCACGACGGGGATCCAGGGGTCGGTCTTCCAGATGCTCGCCCACGGCCTCACGACGGCGGCCTTGTTCTTCCTCGTCGGGTTCTTCTACGACCGGCGTCACTCGCACGAGATCTCGGCCTTCGGTGGCGGAGTCAGGACCGTCATGCCGGTGTATGCCGGGGTGTTCCTGTTCATGGCGTTCGCGTCGGCCGGCTTGCCGGGACTGACGAACTTCGTCGGCGAGGGCCTCACGCTGTTCGGCACCTTCGTGGGTCACAGGTGGTGGGCGATCGCCGCTGCCACGGGGATGATCCTCGCTGCCGTCTACATGCTCTGGCTGTACCAGCGTCTCTTCAACGGGGAGCTGACGGTCGACGAGAACCGCGGCCTGAAGGACCTCAACATCCGGGAACTCGCGGTCGTGGTCCCGATCGTCCTGCTCGTCCTCGGGCTCGGCGTCTATCCCAAGTGGGTTCTCGAGCGAATCGAACCTTCCGTCAACAGGATCATCGCCGAAGTGGAGTTGAAGACGAAGGGAACCGACCAGGAGTACGTCCAGCCCGCCGAGACGGCCCCTGGGGGGATCGAGGTCGAGACAGCGCCACTTCCTGCGAAGGGACAGGTCGAGGCGGAGGAGGAAGCTTCCGGGGTGGGGCCCGACCCAACAGGTGGGGAGACCGCGATCCGAACGGAGGATGTGGCACCGTGAGCCTTCTCGCGCAGGCGATCCAGGCACCCGACAACGACTTCACGACCATCGTGCCCGAGGTCGTCGTCATCGGAACAGGGCTGTTGATCGTTCTAGGTCTCGCCGTCAGGCGCTTCGCGAACGTCACCTGGTACGCCTGGATCGCAGCGGTGGGTCTGCTCGCCGCCGGCATCTTCGCCTACGTCGGGCTCTGGCCCGAAGTGACCGAAGGTGACGCCCGGTACTCCTTCTCGGGCATGGTCGCGGCCGACGGGTTCTCCACCTTCGTCGTGATCCTCTCGTGCGTGGCTGGCCTGCTGGGAGTCCTCCTCGCGAACAACCACCTCAAGCGGGAAGGTCTCGACAAGGCGGAGTACTTCGCCTTGCTGCTCTTCTCGACGGCGGGTGTCCAGCTCATGGCCGTCGCCAACAACCTCGTGATGGTCTTCGTGTCCCTCGAGATCCTCAGCGTGTGTTTGTACGTCCTCTCGGCGTGGAATCGCGACAAGCTCGCCTCGCAGGAGGCGGGCATGAAGTACCTCCTGCTGGGGGCCTACACGTCGGCGATAATGCTCTTCGGGATCGCGCTCCTGTACGGAGGTACCGGGACTCTCAACATCCCCGCACTCGCCCGGTTCTTCTCACGGAACCTGCTGGAGAACAGCGGTCTCGTCCTGCTCGGCATGGCACTCGTGGTCGTCGGCCTGGCGTTCAAGATCGCAGCCGTTCCCTTCCACATGTGGGCGCCTGATGTCTACCAGGGGGCACCTGCACCCGTCGTCGGATACATGGCAGCGGCCGCGAAGATCGCAGCGTTTGCCGCCATGTTCCGCATCCTGTTCCTGGGGTTGCCGGCGTTGGAGGTCGACTGGAAGCCACTCTTGTGGGCGCTTGCGATCCTCTCGATGGTTCTCGGTGCCGCCCTGGCGATCGTGCAGTCGGACGTGAAGCGACTGATGGCGTACTCGTCGATTTCGCATGCGGGTTTCATCGCGGTCGGCGTGGCAGCCGCCTCGGCGGCTGGCATGTCGGGGTCCCTCTTCTATCTCGTGACCTATACCTTCATGATCGCGGGGGCGTTCGCGATCATCGAGATCATCGGCCGCAGGGGCGAGCGGTACACGAAGGTGTCGGACTACCGTGGCCTCTACCAGAGGGAGCCGCTCCTTGCCCTCCTCCTGACGTTCTTCCTCCTCGCGATGGCGGGCATCCCCGGCACGTCGGGTTTCGTCGCCAAGTTCGTGGTCTTCGCAGGCGCTGCCGAAGGGGGCCAGTGGGTCCTCATCGCCATCGGGACGGTGGCGGCGGTGATCGCGATGTTCTTCTACCTCCGGGTC
>QWHP01000244.1 GCA_021404985.1 Actinobacteria bacterium ATB1 | reverse complement strand
GCAACTCCCGCCCACCAACCTTCACGTAGCGCCTCGTCGAAGTAGTCGTCGAAGGCTCGCGGCATCTCAGGATCGTTGAACGTGGGGTTGTTCCAGCGCTCGGCGAAACCGCAGTGCCAGTACCACAGGAACACAGGCGGGACCATCTGTCTGCCCGCACTGCCCATCCCCCGCCAGAGTTCGAACGAGACGAGCTCGTCGGACAGGCTCGGGTCGTTCGCCTTGATCCCTGTTTCGAGGGCGTCGAGTGCCTGGATGACCTCGTCGGCGCCCTCCACGCCCGTCTGTTGCTTGGCACCGGTGATGAGCTGACCGTCGAGCTGCGTCGCCGCCCAGCAGTTGATCCCGGCACCGACGCGTCCCCAGTTGCCGGTCAGGCCGAGGAGCAGGTTCATGCTCCTCTGGTAGAGGTCCGAGTGGTACGCCTTGTTCGCTCCCATACCCATGACGATGCGTGTCCGTCCTCCGGCGATCTTGCGCGCCAGCATCCGCAGGGTCTCGGGGTGAGTGCCCGCCACCGGCTGAACTGCTTCGGGGGTGTAGGCGTCGAGATGGTGTACGAGGCGGACGTAGAGAGGCCGGCATTCGACTTCCCTTCCATCCGACAGGCGGACTGCGACTTTCCCCTCGAGGGCGGGCACGTAGTCGCAGTGGAGATTTGTGCGGCTCGCGGGAATCGCCTCGCCCGACGCCGTGTCTAGGTGGAAGAACTGGTCATTCCGTCCGGCCGGCGACAGGTCGCTCTCGCGTAGAAAACGCTCGGTGTCGGTTCGTACCAGGAGCGAAAGATCGGTCTGTGTGCGCACGAAGGCCTCATCGACGAGGCCTTCCTCGACGACGACTTGGCACATGGCGAGTGCGACTGCTGCGTCGGTGCCCCAGTGGAGCGGGACGTGGTAGTCGACGTGGACGTGGCTTGGACTCACGTCGGGCGAGAACAGGACCACGTTGGTCCCGTGGTAGCGCGCCTCGGTGAAGAAGTGGAAGAACGGAATGATGGTGTACGCCGGGTTGAGGTGCCAGAAGATCAGGACGTCCGGCGTGAAGAGCTCTCCCTCACCGAGGATCGGGAAGAACTTGCCGAACGTCAGATGATGGCCGGGCGCAAAGTCGTTGATGGATCCGTTCAGGTCGGTGAGGGTGGCTCCGAAGAGTCCGAGGAAGCGATCAGCCGCCATGACCCCGGCACCGACCTCTGGGGTGCCTTCTTTCAGGATCGCCTCTGGGCCGGACTCCTCGATGGCGGTCACGATTGCATCAGCGATCTCGTCGAGCGCCTCGTCCCAAGTGATACGCTCCCATTCACCAGAACCGCGTTCGCCGACACGGCGCAGTGGGTAGCGGAGCCGGTCCTCTGCCTCGGTCTGAGCGCTCCAGGCAGCGCCCTTGTTGCAGCCCATCGGGTAGATGTCGGGTATGTCCCTGCGCCCGCCTTCGGGTTCATCGAGGTAGGGGGCCGGGATCTCTTCGCGGACGATGCGTCCGTCCCTGACGAAGACGTGATACGGACAGCCCCCCGGATAGCAGTCGACGCAGTGCGAGCCCCAAGCCACATGGTCGAACTCGGTCCGCTGCCTCCACCCGGCTTCCGCTGCCCGAATCCCCTCGCCGTCGCTGTTTCCGTGGTTCACCGTCACGTCATCCTCCTGCGTCACCGGCTTCGGGTCAGCCGGGGCCTGCCACCGGCATCTGCAGTGCCTCCAACATCTCGATGTCCTCGGCGGCCGGCCTGCCGAGAGTCGTCAGGTAGTTGCCGACGATGAGGCCGTTGGCCCCGGCGAGCATGCCGTCGGCCTGCCGGTCGCCGAGGACGAGCTCGCGTCCTCCCGCGATGCGCAACCAGACGTCCGGCAGGACGAGGCGGAAGTGAGCGATCGTCTGCAGGGCCTCCTCGACGCCGAGCAACGGCTGGTCCTCGAGCGGGGTTCCGGGTCTCGGGGTCAGGAAGTTCAGCGGCACCTCGACCGGCTCGAGCTCGGCGAGCTCGAAGGCGAGGTCGATCCTCTGGGCGAGGGTCTCGCCCACGCCGAAGATGCCGCCACAACAGAGTTCCAGGCCGGCGCTCTTCACGATCTTGGCAGTGGCCACACGGTCGTCCCAGGAGTGCGTCGTGCACAGCCGCGGGAAGAACTCGCGCGACGTCTCCAGGTTGTGGTTGAAGCAGCGGACCCCGGCCTCGTGGAGGGCACGGGCCTGATCTTCAGACACGAGCCCCAGCGAGCATCCGAGGTCGAGGTCGGTCTCACGACGCACGGCTCCGATGCATTCGAGAAGGCGCTCGAACATCCGATCGGACGGGAGGCGCTCGGCCGCGACGAAGCAGAACTGCGCGACTCCCTGCGCCTCGGTCGCGCGCGCTGCGGCGACGATCTCCTCGACGTCGAGCATGGCGTACGTCTCGACTCCCGTCCTGTGGCGTGCCGACTGCCCGCAGAACGTGCAGTCCTCGGGACAGGCCCCGGACTTCACGTTCACGAGGCTCTCGAGCTCGACTTTCTCGCCACACCACGCAAGACGGACACGATGCGCGAGATCGAGGAGAGCGGGCAGGTGCTCGATGCCGACGTCGGCCACGGCCAGGACTTCGTCCCGGGTGAGGCGGCGCCGCTCGGACAGGAGGGCCGCTTCGGCCAGAAGCAGAGGGTCGGGCGGGGACTGCATCTTCGTGGTGCTTCCTTGCTCTCTTCGCTGTCTTGGCTGGTGTCGCTGTCGTCACTCGGGAGAAGCGTCATCCGTCGTAGTCGACGGGAACGTCGCTCATGGTCAGGGGCCTCCCCTCGCGGTGCATGCCCGACGCGACGACCTCACCGACATGGAGGACGTGATCACCGGGCGTGTGCGTCTCGATCACGCGGCATTCGACGAAGCCGAGCGCCTCATCGAGGATCGGACATCCTGTCTCGCCACGACGGAAAGGCACTCCGGCGAGATCGTTCCCGGTCACTTCGACGGGACGATAGAAGCGGCGCACGAGCTCCTGCTGGCCGGCCTCCATGATATTCACGGCGAACACGCCTCCCGCGTCGATCAGGCGTGCGCGCGCCGTTCCGGCTCGGGCGGCAAGGGCCAGGAGCGCAGGTTCGAAGGAGCACTGCATCGCCCAGTTCGCGGCCCACCCGGCCCGCGTTCGGTCCCCATCCGTCGAGGTCGCGACGTAAAGGCCGTAGCCCAACGCACTCAGTGGACCTCGATGTGACGACTCGTCCATGAGCCTCCAGTCTTGCGAACCCAGGTATCAGTCGCAGGGGAAACTACCGGAAGGGGAGTCCGGCGGGGCAGGCGGGCAGGCGGGACAGCGCCGCCCCCGTTGCCGTCTTATCCCGTATCTTCCATCCGATGACGGCCTCACGCCACATCCCCTTCTCCGGGCCTGCGGGCCTCGAAGCACTGCCGGCCCTGCGCGACGGTCCGCGACGGCCGGACTGGTTCCTCGCTCTCGCTCACGGTGCGGGGGCCTCGATGACATCGGAGTTCATGAGTGTCCTGGCCGGGGCGCTGGCAGCAGAGGGCATCGCCGTCCTTCGCTTCGACTTCCCCTTCACGGCTTCGGGTCGCAAGGCGCCGGACCGGGCGCCGGTTCTCGAAGCCGCCTGGGTGGCCGTCATCGACTACGTGACGGCGCACAGGGGGGACGCCCGGGTGGCCGTCGGCGGCAAGTCGATGGGGGGCCGAATCGCGACACAGGTGCTCGCCGGCGAGCACCTCGCGAGCGACGTTCCCGAGGCCGCGGTCATGTTCGGGTATCCTCTACATCCTCCGGGCAAGCCCGACAGGCTCAGGGACTCCCATCTGGCCGGCGTCGGCGTTCCGGTGCTCTTCCTGCAAGGCGACAGAGATGCTTTGGGACGAATCGACCTCATTCAGCAGGCCGTGTCGCGCATGAATCGCAGATCACCGCAGCACGCCGAGCTTCACGTGATCGAGGATGCGAACCACGACTTCGCAGTGCCGAAGCGGGCGGGGCGATCACGCGCGGATGTCGTCGCCGAGCTGGCGTCCGTGACCGCGCAGTGGCTGAGGTCCCTGTGAACCAGAAGGCGGGACCGGCGGGCGGCCTCGGGGCGGGGGGAAGCCTCGAGATCCGCGGCGGTGTCCACCTGGAAGGCGAGGTTCCGGCTTCGGGAGCGAAGAACTCGGCGCTGAAGCTCCTTGCCGCGTCGTTGCTCGCTCCGGGGGGGAACATCCTCGCGAACGTGCCCGACGTGGCGGACGTGAACGTCATGTTCGAGGTGCTCGAGAGCATCGGCGCGACTGTGACTCGCACCGGTGACAGCGTCATGGTCGACGTGCCTGCGGAGCCCGAGCCGGTGGCCGCCTACGAGCTGACGTCGCGCATGCGGGCGTCGATCCAGGTTCTCGGCCCCCTCCTCGCTCGCTGCGGTCGTGCGCGGGTGGCCATGCCGGGCGGTTGCAACCTCGGGTCGCGCAAGCTCGACATGCACCTCGGCGCTCTCGAAGAGATGGGGGCCGAGTTCTCGACCGACCACGGCGACCTCGTCGCAGTGGCCCCACGCCTCGAGGGGCGGCGTATCGTGCTCGAGTTCCCGTCGATGGGAGCGACCGAGAACGTGATCCTCGCCGCAACGGGCGCCGAAGGGATCACCGAGATCGAGAACGCGGCGCGGGAGCCCGAGATCCAGGACCTGTGTGCCTACCTGTCCAAGATGGGGATCGAGGTCGAGGGCGCAGGCACCGCGACGATCCGGGTTCAGGGCAGGGGTCTCGGGGCGGAAGGTCTTTCCCCGGCGACGCACGCCGCGATCGGCGATCGCATCGAGGTCGGAACCTATCTCGTCGCCGGCGCGATAACCGACGGAGATGTGACCGTGAGGTCGTGCGACCCGGGACACCTCGAGCTGTTCCTCAACAAGTTCGAACAGGTCGGCGTCGAGGTCGAAACCGGCGACAACTGGATAAGGGTGAGGAGGAGTCCGTCGGGACTGCGCGCGGCGGACCTCGTCACCCTGCCCTATCCGGGGTTCCCTACAGACCTGATGCCCCAGACCGTCGCGCTCCTCGCCCTGGCGGAGGGCAGCTCGG
>QWHP01000243.1 GCA_021404985.1 Actinobacteria bacterium ATB1 | reverse complement strand
AGTCGTAGGCCTGCGCAACGAACGTGTTCTGGGCGTCCGCAGCGAGCGCCTGTACCTGGGACAGGAACTCCTCGTTGTCACCAGCGCTCGGGACGGTGCCCTTCATGCCCGCGACCACTCCGGGGTTGTTCGGGTCGACCTTCGCTGCAAACGTGTCCGACTTGAGTCCGTCGGCCGTGTACATCGAGTCCACGGCGACACCCTTCTCGATCAGACCCGAGACGATCTTCGCCCCGTCGTCGACGAACCCGATGACGATCGTCGCATCCTGACCCGAATCCGCGACCTCGTCGACGTCTGCGCTGAGGTCGGCAGCGTCGGGATCGTAGAGGACCTTCGCAGTCAGGCTGCCACCGGTCTCCTCCACGGCAGTCTCGATCGCGTCGGCGAAGCCCTTCCCGTACTCGTCGTTCCTGGCGATCACGGCGATCTTCTGCTTGCCGTCACCCGTGACGAGGTCGACGAGGGCCGGGCCCTGCAGGTCATCGGAAGGCGCCGTGCGGAAGTAGAGACCGTTGTCCTCCTTGTCGCTCAGACTCGCCGCCGTGTTGGACGGCGAACACTGCGCTATGCCGGCGCCCGTGATCTTGCCTATGACGGCGTCGGACACGCCCGATGCCGCGGCGCCGACGACGAGGTCGACCTTCTCGTCGGAGATGATCTGTTCGGCCCCCGTGCTCGCCTTGTCCGGATCGGTGCCGTCGTCCTGGTTGCTCTCGAGGACGACGTCGGCGTCGTTGACACCGCCTGCCGCGTTGATGTCCTGCACAGCGAGCTCGACCGCGGCGCGCATACCGGGACCGAAGGACGAGAGGTCGCCCGTGAAGGGCAGGAGCGTCGAGATGGTGAGCGTGCCGTCCGCTTCCCGAGTGGTGGCGGCACTGCCCTCTTCCGTTGTTGTCGTGGACTCCTCGGAGTCCGATCCGCAGGCCGCGGCCAGAAGCGCGACGATACCGAGCACGGCAGCAGCCTTGACCAGGAACGATCCACGTCGAGTCATCGATGCCCCTCTTATTGACTTCCCTGTGCGAGCGGGACGATAGACGGACGTGGACGCCCCGTAAACGACCGGGGACGAGAACCTTTCCGTCAGAGGTGCTGTGCGTCGATCGCGAACAAGGTCTCCTTCCCCTGCGTCGCGGCCGCGGTGAGCGAAACCGCCTCGGGCAGGAGCGTCTCGGCGAAGAAGCGTGCGGTCACTACCTTGGCCTCGAGCCGAGGATGGTCTGGGACGTCCGCCCCCTTGTCCAGGCGTCCCTGGGCGGCAAGGGCTTCCTGGGCGAGGACCCATCCTCCGACCGTCAGTCCGAACTGGCGCAGGAACGGTGTCGCTCCGGCTGCGGCGTCGTTGGGGTCCTTGATGCCGTGCTCGAAGATCCAGAACGTCGACTTCTCGAGGGCGTTGACCGCGTTCGTGAGGTTCTCCCGGATCGTGTCGAATGCCGGACCGGCATCGGCCAGGGCTGCGACGGTCAGGCGCACGTCGGCCAACAGATCGAGGACCGGCTTGCCGCCGTCCAGGGGGAGCTTCCGCCCGATCAGGTCCAAGGCCTGGATGCCGTTCGTCCCCTCGTAGATCGGTGCGATGCGGATGTCCCGATAGATCTGGGAGACACCGGTCTCCTCGATGTACCCCATGCCTCCGTGAACCTGGATCGCGGACGAGGCGACCTCGCAGCCGGTGTCGGTGCACCATCCCTTGGCAACCGGCGTCAAAAGTTCGACGAGCTGCGCGTTCCGTGCTCGGACGTCGGGGTCCGGATGTGCCCTGGCTCTGTCGGCTGCACCCGACAGGAGGAGGACGAGGCCACGCATAGCCTCGACCTGTGCCTTCATCGTCATCAGCATGCGACGCACGTCCGCGTGGTCGATGATCGTGTACGTTCCGTCCGCAGGCGCTCCGAGCGGACGACCCTGGACTCGTTCCCGCGCGAAGCCGAGGGCCGCCTGATAGGCGATCTCTGCCAGCGCCGGCCCTTCGGTGGCAACACCAATGCGTGCATTGTTCATCATCGTGAACATGTATCGCATGCCCCGGTTCTCTTCGCCGATCAGGTACCCGACGGCCCCGTCCTCCTCGCCATAGGACATGACGCAGGTCGGCGAGGACTTGATTCCCATCTTGTGCTCGATCGACACGCACGTCACGTCGTTGCGATCCCCGAGGCTCCCGTCCTCGCCAACGAGGAACTTGGGGACGATGAAACACGAGATCCCCTTGGTGCCCGGAGGTGCATCGGGCGTGCGTGCAAGCACCAGGTGAACGATGTTCTCGGAGGCCGTGTGCTCGCCGAAGGAGATGAAGATCTTCGTTCCGAAGATCCGGTAGCTCCCGTCGTCCTGACGCACCGCCTTCGTGCGCAGGGCGCCAACGTCACTCCCCGCCTCGGGCTCGGTCAGGTTCATCGTGCCCGACCACACACCGGATACGAGCTTGTTCAGGTATGTCTCCTTCTGCTCTTCACTACCGTGCTTCTCGAGGAGCTCGATCGCCCCGTTGCTCAGACCGGGCAGCATGGAGAGCGACTTGTTCGACGAGAGCATCATCTCGGTGATGACCGAGCCGACCGAATAAGGCATTCCTCCACCGCCATAGGCCTCGTCGAAGGACAGCGAGTGCCATCCCGCCTCGAGGAGCTTGTGCCAAGCAGCGACGAGGCTCTGGGGGAGGATCACCTCGCCGTCGTCCCAGGTGGCGCCGTCCCTGTCGCCTTCCTGGTTCGTCGGAGCCCAGACCTCGGCGAAGAATTTCCCTGCCTCCTCGAGCAGACCCGCGACCACTCCGGGGTCCGCATGCTCGTAGCCGGGCAGCGCTGCGATCTCCCCGAGTCCAGCCAGGTGCTCCAGGGCAAAGTTCATGTCCCAGAGAGGGGGCGTGTAGGTGTGCATTCTCGACCTCCGGGCAGATCGGAACATCGGTTCGTGCCAGAGCCCCGAACGCGGCTCTGCACATCACTTGACCGAGCGGTCAAGTGATGTGCACTCAATTGTAGACCGCGCGGTCAAGGAGGTTGCGAGCTGGTTGGTTGCGACCACGTGGTGATCGCTCGTTCTTGGCACGCGCGGGTTGCGCAGGGACGCGTGCTCAGAAGCGCGCAGGGCCGGAAACCGGGGCAGCCCTCACGTTGGCACAGATCGGCACGATCCGCAGTCCACGGGATCTGATGCTCTCGATGATCCCCGGCAGGGCCGCCACCGTCTGTGAGCGGTCTCCGCCACCGTCGTGCATCAGGACGATCTGCCCTCCGGCAGCGCCACCGGCGGTGGTGGCGATCCTCCCGGCTCCCGGCTTGCGCCAGTCGTTCGTGTCGACTTGCCACATGATGGTGGAGAGACCCAGGCCCGACGCCGCAGCGTCCGTCCTTGCGTCGTGCGAACCGTACGGCGGCCTGTGGCATGTCGGCTGCTGGTTCGTCACGCGCTTGACGATCTCGCTCGCCCCGAGGAGCTCTGCGTGCAGTCTTGCATCGTCCATCTTCGTGAGTTCGTCGTGATGTATCGAGTGGGGCGCTATCGAATGCCCGCGACGCAGAATCTCGGCGAGGATCTCTGGATGCTGCTCCACGTTCTCACCCAGCACGAAGAACGTCGCCTTCACACCGTACCGGTCGAGGATGTCCAGGATCGGGATCGTGAATTCCGGGTGTGGCCCGTCGTCGAAGGTGAGGGCGACCGCGTCCGGAGCGGGAGCAGGTAGGGCGGACTCCGGAGTCGTCACGGGCTGGGGTGCCGGCGGGGCGGCTCGCGCCGCCAGGACCACCGGGGACCCGACGTCCGCAAGCTCCGCGGAGACCGCGACGGTGGGCTCGGGACGCAGGAACCACGTCCCACCGATGACCAATGCGCCTGCTGCGAGGACGGCGAGCCAGCGCCAGACATGACGATGGCGACGCGGCCTGCGGACGTGCTTCGATTTCGAGGTGCTCATGGGGAGGGACAAGCGTAGCCACAACCGGGAGAGGAATGGTCACAATCCGCGACCTCTACCTACTATTGACAGGCGAGTCAACAACGTTTCGTCTTGGGTGGCCGGCGCTCCGATCGGAGGTTCCGCATGTACGAGTGGCCAGACAACATGCAGATGATGCGCCAGGTCGTGCGCGACTTCGTCGACAAGGAGGTCGTTCCCCACATCTGGGAGCTCGAGCACGGCGACATGCCCCCCTACGACGTCATCCGCAAGATGCTGCGCACCTTCGGGATCGACGCGATGGCCCGCGAGCGCTTCCGCAAGACGGTCGAACGCGAGGAGGCCCTTGCACGCGGCGAGAAGGTCGAGCCAACAAGGTCCTCCGACGGAGGGGGCTTGGGGAACGAGGCGGTGGCCATGGGGCTCATACCCATCGTCGAGCTGAGCCGCTGGTGTCCGGGGATGGTGACTGCGATGGGTGTCTCGATGGGGCTCACCGGCTCGGCGATCATGTCGAAAGGAACGCTCGAGCAACGAAAGCGCTGGGGCCTCGACGTCCTGACGTTCGACAAGGTGGGTGCGTGGGCGATAACCGAACCCGACTCGGGCTCGGACGCGTTCGGCTCGATGAAGGCATCGGCCAGGCGCGACGGCGACGAGTTCGTCCTGAACGGGAACAAGACGTTCATCACGAACGGCCCGTATGCGGACACGATCGTCTTCATCTGCAAGCTCGACGAAGGCAACCCTCGTGAGGAGCGCCGCGTGGTCACGTTCGTGCTCGACAGCGGCATGCCGGGTCTCGAGCAATCGAAACCGATGGCGAAGATGGGCCTGCACTCCTCCCCCACCGGCGAGCTCTTCCTGAGTGACGTGCGATGCGGCATGGACAGACTCCTCGGGGGTGAGGAGTCGCTCAAAGGCACGCGTGCGTCCCAGAAGGAGGGAGCGAAATCGACCTTCACGATGGAGCGATCGGGGGTGGCCTCAATGGCGCTCGGGATCATCGAACAGTGCCTCCAGAAGTCGATCGAGTACGCCAAGGAGCGAGAGTCGTGGGGCCGGCCGATCGGCGAATACCAGCTGATCCAGCTCAAGCTCGCGAAGATGGAGGTCGCGCGCCTGAACGTCGAGAACCTCGTCTTCCGCG
>QWHP01000242.1 GCA_021404985.1 Actinobacteria bacterium ATB1 | reverse complement strand
TGTCGGCATCGGTCCGCACGGGCTCGAGCACCACAGCCGCCGTGCGCTCGGAGATCTTGGCTGCGAGGTCCTCTGCGTCGCCATAGCGCACCTCGGCGAAGTCCGGCACGAGGGGCTCGGCATAGTCGCGCATGTCGCCCTTTGCCATCATGGAGAGGGCGAACCCTGTGCAGCCGTGGTACGCCTGGTCGGCGTGGATGATCTCGGTGCGCTTGGTGGACCCCCGCGCGATCTTGATCGCAAGATCGATGGCTTCGCCACCTGTCACTACCGGATGCGTTGTCTCGAGCCGCCCGGGGGTGCATTCGGCGAGTTTGCGGGCAAGCTCGCCCTTGGCTTCACTGAAGAAGAACAGGCTGCCGAAATCCTCTTCCTTCATCGCCGCCTCGGCGGCAGCGACGACCGCCGGGTTCCCGTGCCCGAGGCTGAACGTCCCGCCCATGCACCACATGTCGAGGTACTGCTTGCCCTCGCTGTCGCAGAAGAACGGACCCCGCGCGCTCCCCTCGACGAACAGGAAGTCGAGGTTCCGGATGGACTCGATGCGCTTGCGGTTGAAGTAGCGGCCGTAGCGCTCGACGAAGGTCTCCGGAGTGAGTGGTACTTCGGCACTCATGTGGCGGGAGACTAACCGGGCAGGGGGAACGTCGCCGGACGCGCAACCCGCTGGCCCCGTAGGCTTCTGTCACCCGGCCCGCGGGCCAGAACGGTTGGGGCGAGGAGGCAGAGATGATCAGCGTCATCGGATTCGATCACCTGGTGCTCGTCGTCTCCGACGTCGAACGTTCGCTTGCTTGGTACCGTGAGGTCCTCGGCATGCGCGAGGTCCGGGGCGACGAGTGGCGGAGGGGGGAGGTCCCGTTCCCGTCGGTCCGTGTTTCCGAGGAAACGATCATCGACTTCCTGCCCGAGGGATTCGGGGTCTCGGGAGAGGTCTCGACGTCGGGCACGAGCGTCGATCACGTCTGCCTGGTGATCGAGCCCTGCGACCTCGCCGCATTGGCGTCTTCGGACGGGATCGACGCACTGGGCCCGCCCCGCGAGCTCTTCGGCGCACGCGGACTCGGCCAGAGCCTCTACGTCAGGGATCCCGACGGACACGTGGTGGAGCTCAGGTTCTACGGGGAAACGTGAGACCTCATGATCATCGGCAGCGGGTCGCCCGACCGTGCAGACGATCCGGTGTTCCGTTACCCGACGTCCGCGCTCGACCACTCCCCGCTGATCTCCTCCATGGCACCGACCAGGGGTGCGACGTTCGGGCATCTGGCGTACGAGGCCAGCATGCCGAGGCACTCGCGGAGCTCGTCGGCGGACAGGTCTCTTTTGCTCGAGGGTTGCCTCGGCCTGGACCTTCCACGTGTCGAGGGCTCCGTTCGCCGCTGTCACGCCCATGAGGAGCAGCTGACGGTCCCTCACGGAGAGGACGCCACGGGGCCACACCCCGGCGAAGAGGGTCTCGACCATGACGTCGTTGAAGGTGTTCAGACCCTTTGGCAGGACGGACACGACCCCGACATGGACGTCCTCGACCATTGCGCATCCGAGTTCGTAGGCATCCGGCGACTCGGACCTGTTGTCGGCACTCTCACTGGTTGGCTCGGCGATCGCACCCCGGTCACCGTGAAGGACTCGCCCTTCAGGTGTAGTCGGCGGCGTCGTCCCGCGTCTCGGGTCGCTGCCTGAGCAGCGTGATGAGCAGGATGTAGAGGAATGGCACCGCAAAGTAGAGCAGGAGGCTCGCCGTCGGCCACGCGGGCGCGATCACCATCGCGATGACATACACGGAAATCGGCGAGGCAGCGGCGAGGAGGCCGACACGCCTGCCCCCGCGCTCCGGCGGGTCCCAGAGAAGCTTCGGCCTGCGCCAGACGTACCAGTACATGAGCAGCCTCGTGAGGCTCGCGAGGATGAGGACGAATCCGTAGGCCTGAAGCGCCACCGGCTCGTCCGGATACTCGCCGAGGACCGACGACGCGAAGGGGATCAAGGGCGACGGGCAAGAGGAACAGCAGGTTCAGCGAGACGACGTCCCTGTTGACCCTTCTGAGCTGACCGAAAAGGTCCCGATGCGACACCCAGTACATGCCGGTGAGCACGAAGCTGATGATCCAGGCGACCAGGGTCGGGCGAAGCTCTTCGAGCGCGTCGAGAAGGGAGTCGTCGGAGAGGTTGGAGGGCACGGCGATCTCGAGCACCAAGATCGTGATGATGATCGCGAAGACGCCGTCTGTGAAGGCGTTCACGCGGTCGGGACTGTCGCGTCGGGTCTCCGGGGACCCGGTCTCGGACGGCATGGGCACCAAGGATGCCCCAATGTCCGCGGCCAGTCGAGGACCGACGAACGTGGCGATCTGCCGGGGACTCCCCGGCTCTCAGAGTCCGAGGAACCGTGACTTCAGGAGGGCGACCCCAGGGT
Organism: Actinobacteria bacterium ATB1; assembly: GCA_021404985.1. GTDB lineage: Bacteria > Actinomycetota > Acidimicrobiia > UBA2766 > UBA2766 > QWHP01. The sequence continues at coordinate 2,659 of QWHP01000242.1, read as the reverse complement.
CACTCGACGAACGTCGCCGGTGGGGGAAGACGAGCGTCCATGCAGCGGCGTCCTCGATCAGGAAATGCCGGTAGTTCGGCCTCGCATCGCGGCCATCTCCGGACCCCCCTGAGCTGAAGTTGCCGGGCTCGAGGACGAGGCGAATGGTCCCGAAGAGGAAGATGAGGTCCCACGACTCGTCTGCATCCGTCGCGTCAGGGGAGATCCAGCCTCGGAGAAGCGGAGATGCGGACCTCCACATGATCTCGAGATCCTCTGACGGGATCTCGAAGCTCCTTCCGGTGGCACGGGAGGTGTCGTCGCCGTGAGCAAGGAGCTTGCCGAGGAGCTTGCCCCAGCCACCGGCAAGGGTGATCTAGAGGCCGGCGGGGAACGGGAACACCCGGTCGGGTTCCACGTGCTCGATCACCGTGGCGAGTACTTCGACCTGCTACTCGATCGACGCCGCGGAAGCATCGGGGTCAACCCCGATCCGCTCGACATCGGCCGAGTTCTGCTCCGCAACGGCTTCTGCGGTCGGAGCCCGCCGGGTTCCCGTGTGTAGCGCTCGTACCCCGACTGGACGTGGGTCACGGTCTCGCCGACCGTCCACACCGAATCGGGCACGGGACGGTTCACGTCCTCCGCGGTGAAGACCGGATGTACTCGGCGAACAGTGCCGAGTGTCTGGACACAAGCTCGAATCCTTTCACGTGGGCTTCGTCGGGTGACATGGTGCTGCTCGTCCGTATCCCCGCCCGCGGCCGGGAGCGTGGCCTGAACCCCTGAGCCCTGAACTCGCGAACACCTGACTCTTGGCTCCTCGACTTCTCGCGTCAGTCGAGCCGGCGCAACGACACTGTGATCGGACGGTCGCAGGGGACCGGTTGCCATTCAAGCGGGGCGTAGCGGAGGTGGCCGTATCCCCCGGCGAGACCGAGGTGCTTCACGAGGCCCGGCTCGACGTCGCTCGGCAACGCCCAGTCCTCGAACATGTAGCCGTCCCAGCCGGCGTACACCGTGACTCCTCCGGGCTTCTGTGTCGGTGACAGCTTGGCACGCACGACCATCGTGCCTGCGTCGTTGACGATCTCGACGCGCCCGTGGTCGATGATCCCCTCGCGCTCCGCATCGAGCGGGTTGATCACAGCGTGTGGTTCGCCGCGGTGTGTCTCGAGGAGCACCGGGTTCGCCATGTTCATGGCGTGTATCGACCACCGGTTGTGTCCCGTCGTCAACATGTAGGGGCGCGGGCCACCCATCGGTGGAGGGTCCTTGTGGACCGGGAGGTCCTCGCCGGCCTCCACGAACCAGGGATGCTCGATCAGGAATTGCGCCCGGCGCGTCAGTGTCGGGAAGGGGTCTCCGCGCTCGACGTGGTTCGTGAACGCCGTGTAGAGGCGCCCGTCCTCGGGCCACGGGGCCGACTCGCCCAGCGCGAAGGGGGTGCGTCCCCACCGGGTGAAGCCGAGTCGGCCCGTCTCGCGGATCCGGGCGAGCGTCGCGTCGGGCGGGAGGGTGCCCATGTAGGCCGCGTCCCGGATCGACTCGTCGACGAGCTGCTCCGTCGTGAGGATCTCACCGCCGAGGGTGAATTCGTTCCAGAGCTCGTCATACCTGCGCCGCACGCCGTCGTGCCGGGTGAGGTGCGTGAGACCGCGAACGGCAGCTCGGCGCTCCATCGCCCGGCAGAGGTCGGTGAACATCTCCCACTCGGCGCGTGCCTCGCCGGCGGGCGCGACGACACGGTCGCCGAGCACGAGCTCCATCGACGGCATGTGTGTCGCGACCTTCTCGTAGTGCTGTGCCGCCGGGAGCACGATGTCGGAGTGCATGGCCGTCACCGACATGCGGAAGTCGATCGTCACGATCAGGTCGAGGCCCGGCCAGAGGTGGTCGAGCATCACCCTCCTGCCGCCGCGGGTGCGCCGCATGATGTTCCCACCGCACTCGATGAGCACGCGCGGCGCCTTCTCGGGACCCGGGCGCTGAAGGCCGTCCCACCATCCCAACGCGAGCGCCTCGTCGACGTAGTCGTCGAACGTGCGTTGCATCGTGGTGTCACCCCACGACTTGTTGTTCCAGCGCTCCCTGTAGCCGCAGTGCCAGTACCAGAAGAAGAAGGGGGGGACCGTCTGGCGCCCGGCCCCTGTCGCCCTGAAGATCTCGAACGCGGTGAGCTCGTCGTTCAGGCTGGGGTCGAGAGCCTTGAGGGCAGCCTCTGCCGATTCGAGGACGCCCAGCACCGCCTCGGTGCCCTCGGGTCCGGCCTTGCCCTTGGAGGCCGAGATCATCATCCCCTCGGCGTGCGTCACGTTCCACCAGTGCGTGCCCGACCCCTTGCGACCCCAGTTGCCCGTCAGGGCCAGCAGGAGGAGCGCGGCACGCTGGAAGAGGTCGGCGTGGTAGATCTTCGAGGCCGAACCGCCGATCGCCAGGACCGTCCGGCCGGATGCGATCATGCGGGCGATCTTGCGGACCGTGTCGGGGTGCACACCGGTCGTCTCGTGTGTGCTCTCCGGCGTGTACTGCTGGAGATGGTCGCGCAGGCGGACGAACAGCGGGCTCACCTCGACGCTCGTGCCGTCGAGCAACGTCACCTCGACCGAGCCTGCCAGCGCTGGTGAGTAGCCGCACTGGAGGTTGGCGCGGTCGGCAGGAACCGGGCCGCGTGCGGGGT
>QWHP01000241.1 GCA_021404985.1 Actinobacteria bacterium ATB1 | reverse complement strand
CACGAGGACGACCAGGAGTGCTGCCGCCAGGCCGCCACTGAACCAGGGACCGGATCGGCGCACGAGGGGCGGCGACGGGTCGAGGGGACTCGGAGATGGGGCAGGCTCGATCTCGGGTGACTCGGGATCGTCCAGGCGGGAATAGGTCCGGCCCGAGACGAGGTTCTGCAGGGTCGCCCAGGCATTGTAGAAGACGGCGGCCACGCCCCACCATCCGGCCTTCAGCGAGTGGTCCTGGAAGGAGCGGTAGACCGCGAGGCCGCACCCCCTGCACAACGGCGCGTCGGCACGGGTCCGTTTCCAGAGGAGCACGGCTCCTGTCACGCGGAGAAGAGAAGCTTCGGCGACGGGCCCAGCACCGCAGAGGCTGCAGGTGTCGACGCTGCGGCCGGCGAGGTCCGGGTCTGCCTGGGATGCGTCGAGGAAGGAGAAGTCGCCGTCGAGGACCATGTCGTGCTCGCGTCGGAGCGCCGGGTCGCGCAGGACCGCGAACGCGGCGTCCGCCTCCGCCCGGCGCTTTCGTCGCTCGCCGCCTGTGCCCTCTCTGCTCTCCTTGGACCGGCCGGTCTTGGGCTCGCCGGTCTTGGACTCGCTCTTTCCGGTCTTGGGCTCGCCGGTCTTGGACTCGCTCTTCCCGGTCTTGGGCTCGCTCTTCCCGGCACCGGATGGCTTGTCGTCTCCTTTCGGCACGGGTGCGTCCGTGCCGGCCTCCTTGTCGAGCTCGGCGATGAGCTCGCGGTGGGCGCGGCGGACCTCGGCTGCGGAGGCGTCGCGGGGTAGGCCGAGGATCTCGTACCACGAGGGGGCATGGAGCGGCCTCGTCATCGTGCCTCCGCGAGCATGCTCGTCACGCACTCGAGCGCGCGTGCGGTGCCGGATCCGCCGGGTGCCTCGCCGTTACCGCCGTCGGATGTCTCCCCCGAGCCGAGAGACACGCAGAGGACGAGCATGTCGTCGCGGGGGAGGGCGAGCGCGGTGACGACGCTGAGGCCGAAGTCCTCCTCGCCCGAGAGGAGCTTCACCGGGACACCGCCGATCACCCTGTCCTCGGGTTCGCCGCCCTGCGCTCCGACGAGCCCGTCGACCCACCGATCCCGGCTCTCGGTTCGGACTGCCATGAGGACCAGGTCGGGGAAGCCTGCCGTGTTGCCGACCGCCCCGGTGGCGAGCTGCGCGGCGCCGGGCTCGCCGCCCGCCTGGTCGAGGAGGGCATCCCGCATCGCCTCCACCTGGGACGTCTCCTGCGTCACCACTTCGTCCCCAACCTTGTCGGGGATGTATGCGGCGGGATCCTCCGGCCACGGGCTTCCGCGTCCCAGCAGCACGAGGACGGCGATGCCGACGAGGAGAGCCGACCCGAACGCGACACCGAAGGGCAGGAGGCGGGAGCGTCCACTTCCGGCCGGGGGCTCGAGGCCCGCGAGAAGCAGGTCGTGTCTTCCGGATTCCGGCCCGGACCTCGTGGGGGCATCCCTCCGGTGCGCAGCCGCCCGTCTCGGGGGCGCCGTGTCCGGGGCAATCGGCCGGGAGGTTTCCATAGAGTGTGTCAGCCTAGGTGAGTGCCGGGTGAGTGCCGGGTTGGTGCCGGGTGAGTGCCGGGTGAGTGGCCGGAGCCCGCTCTCCGATGCCGATTCCCCCGTGAATCGCTCGGGGAGGGGTGGCCTTCCGCCGTCTCACACGGGCCACCTAGAGTCCCCGGGATGAGCATCACCCGTGAGGACGTGGTCCACGTCGCACGTCTCGCACGCCTCGAGCTGAGTGAGGACGAGATCGAGCAGTTCGCCGTCCAGCTCTCGGACATCATCGACCACGCGGCTCGCATCCAGGCCCTCGACACCGAGGGCGTCGAACCCACCGCGCACCCGTTGCCGCTTTCGAACATCCTGCGCGACGACGAGCCGGGGTCCACGCTCGATCGTGAGGTGTTCCTCTCGCAGGCACCCGCATGCGAGGACGGATACGTCAAGGTGCCGAGGATCCTCGACGACAGCGCCGGCGGACCGGGCGGCGGCACGTGACCTCCGAGACTGCCCTGGAGATCGCTCGGTCCGTCCGGTCCGGCGACCGCAGCGCCGTGGACGTCGTCACCGAGGCACTCGCCCGGATCGAGGCGGGGGACCGCGACGTGGCCGCGTTCCTCAGAACCACGCCGGCTCGTTCCCTCGAGGCAGCGCGCCGGATCGACTCCCTCGTCTCCGGCGGGGGCGACCCGGGGCCGCTCGCGGGCGTACCGGTCGCCGTCAAGGACGTCCTCTGCACGGAGGGCGTCGAGACGACATGCGGGTCGAAGATCCTCGCCGGGTGGGAACCCCCGTACACGGCGACCGCTGTCACGAGGCTCGAAGCCGCGGGGGCGGTTGTGGTCGGAAAGACGAACATGGACGAGTTCGCGATGGGCTCGTCGACGGAGAACTCGGCGTTCGGTCCGACGCGCAATCCGCACGACCTCGAACGAGTCCCGGGGGGAAGCTCCGGTGGGAGCGCTGCCGCCGTCGCAGCGGGGTTCGTTCCCGTCGCCCTCGGATCGGACACCGGCGGCTCGATACGCCAGCCGGCCTCCCTGTGCGGGATCGTGGGCATGAAGCCGACGTATGGGAGGGTGAGCAGATACGGGCTGGTCGCCTTCGCCAGCTCCCTCGACCAGATCGGGCCAATGACCCTCGACGTCGCGGATGCCGCAGCGGTCTACACGGCGATCGCGGGGCACGACCCCTTGGACGCGACCAGCATCCCCGACGTATCCCCTGATGTGAAGGGGGATCTGCACGACGACGTCGAAGGACTCACGTTCGGCGTGATCCGTGAGCTCTCGGAAGGTGACGCCTTCGATCCCGCTGTTCTCGAGGCCTTCCGGCGGACCCTTGCCGCGATCGAAGGGGCCGGGGGGAGGGTTGTCGAGGTGTCTCTTCCCAGCGCGGAGCATGCGCTCTCGGCCTACTACCTGATCGCTCCGGCCGAGGCGAGCTCGAACCTTGCCCGCTTCGACGGAATGCGATACGGGCTGCGCATCGAGGGTGACAGTGCGGAGGAGACGAACCGCAGGACGCGCGAGGCCGGTTTCGGCGACGAGGTGAAGCGACGCATCATGCTCGGCACGTACGCCCTGTCCGCCGGCTATTACGACGCCTACTACGCGAAGGCGCAGCGCGTGCGAACTCTGGTGATCCGCGACTTCGTCGACGCATACTCGGAGGCCGATGTCCTCTGCTCGCCTACGTCGCCGACGGTCGCGTTCGGTCTCGGGGAGCGGCTCGACAACCCGCTCGCCATGTATCAGTCGGACCTGTGCACCATCCCGACGAATCTCGCGGGCCACCCGGCGATATCCGTCTGGTGCGGCGACGATGCATCCGGGCTCCCGATCGGTTTCCAGGTCCTCGCTCCCGAACTCGAGGAGGCCAGGCTCTTCCGGGCCGCCGCGGGAGTCGAGGCGCTCGTCGGGTTCAAGGAGCCGGCGTGTCCCGGGGTTCTACCCGGAGAAGGTGCGTGATGACCGACACCACAGGCAGAACAGTGGCCGGGACGTCGATGCGGGGGGAGGACGGCGTCGAGTACGAACCGGTGATAGGCCTCGAGGTCCACACCGAGCTGAAGACGAGGACGAAGATGTTCTCGGCCGCCCCGAACGCCTTTGGCGAGGCACCCAACGTCAACATCGACCCGCCGAGCCTGGGGCTTCCCGGATCGCTGCCGGTGGTGAATCGCAAGGCGGTGGAGCTCGCGATCAGGTTCGGGCTCGCAGTCGGTTCGACCATCCAGCGGGCGATCTTCCACCGCAAGAACTACTTCTATCCCGACATGCCCAAGGACTTCCAGATCAGCCAGTACGACGAGCCGATCTGCGCCGGAGGGTCGATCGAGATCCTCGACGACAGCGGGAACCCACATGTCGTGCGACTCGTCCGGGCCCACCTCGAGGAGGACACCGGCAAGCTGATCCACAAGGGAGGCGGGGGACGCATTCACGAGGCCGAGTACAGCCTCGTGGACTACAACCGGGCCGGTGTCCCACTTCTCGAGATCGTCTCGGAGCCCGATCTTCGCTCACCGGCCCAGGCTCGCCAGTACGTGAACGAGCTGCGCGCGATCCTCCTCGAGCTCGACGTGTCGGACGTCAAGATGGAGGAGGGGTCGCTGCGGGTCGACGCCAACATCTCGATCCGCCCCGTTGGCAGCGACACCTACGGGACCAGGGCGGAGATCAAGAACATGAACTCCGTGCGGAGTCTCCAACGCGCGCTCGAGTTCGAGTTCGAGAGGCAGGTGAGGATCGTCGCCTCGGGGGGGAACGTCGAGCAGGAGACCCGCCACTGGAACGAGGAGGACTCGCAGACGCACTCGATGCGTTCAAAGGAAGAGGTCTTCGACTACAGGTACTTCCCCGAGCCCGACCTCGTCCCCATCGTTCCCGATCCGATCTGGGTCGAGGAGATCCGGACCGGACTGCCCGAGCTCCTCCCGGCGCAGAGGGTCGAGCGCATCTGTGCCACGCACGACGTTGCTCCGGAGCTCGTCATGTCGGTCGTCTACACGCCGGGGCTTGCCGACTGGGTGGATTCCGAGGTCGCCGCCGGAGCCGACCCGGGGCGCGCCTTCGTGTGGGCGAGCCAAGAGCTCCTCGCACATCTGAAGGAGACCGGGACGGCTTTCTCCGACCTCGCCCTGCCGTCGGGCGCCTTCGTCGAGCTCTCCGAGCTTGTGGCGGACGGCACACTCTCGACGAAGCTCGCCAAGCAGGTCGTCAAGGAGATGCTGGGATCGGGACGCTCCCCGCGGGAGATAGTCGATGAGCAGGGCCTAGCTCAGATCTCCGACTCGGGGGCGCTCGAGCGGATCGCAGCGGACGTCGTCTCGGCCAACCCCGAGGCAGTCGAGAAGTACAGGGCGGGCGAGGTCAAGGTCGTCGGGTTCCTCGTCGGTCAGGTGATGAAGGCGACGCAGGGCAAGGCGAACCCCGGCCAGGTGAACGAGATCCTCGAGAGGATGCTGAGCGCCTGAGCGTTCGACCCTGATCTGTCGGAGCCCGCAGAGTGGAAGCCGATCCGGCCCTGTCCCTGCACAGGTCAGCCCGACGTTGCAGCAATC
>QWHP01000240.1 GCA_021404985.1 Actinobacteria bacterium ATB1 | reverse complement strand
AGCAGTGCGATCCTGCCTGATGCTTGCCGTCCAGGCGGACGGGGCCGAGATCATGACGGTGGAGGGACTCGCCGAACCCGGCGGCCTCCACCCGATCCAGGAGGCGTTCAGCGAGGAGCACGGCCTGCAGTGCGGATACTGCACCCCCGGCTTCCTCATGGCCGTATACGAGATGCTCGAGCATGACCCGGATCCGAGCGAGGACGAGATCCGCGACGTCCTCGGAGGCCAGATCTGTCGCTGCACCGGCTACCAGAGCATCCTGCGGGCGGTACACACTGCCGCGGCGAAGATGCGGGCAGCACGTGCCGCGGACGCCCACGCCTGAACCAGGAGTCACATTGGCAGCAGACATCCCGAAGACGCTCGACGCCCTTCCGGTCGACGAGCCGCGCTGGGTGGGTCGGCGCGTACGCCGCCGAGAGGACGCTGCTCTTCTCACGGGACGCGTCGAGTTCATAGACGACGTCGTTCTCCCCGGGATGCTGCATGCGGCGATCCTTCGCAGCCCGTTCGCCCACGCCCGGATCAACAGTGTCGACACCGCCACGGCCGAGTCGATGCCTGGGGTTGTGGCCGTAGTGACGGGTGCCGACGCCCAGCGCTGGTGCAATCCGGCACGGAGCGCGCCCGACGGTTGGGGCCTCTTGTGCCTCGCGACCGACACCGTCCGTTTCGTCGGCGAGCCGGTCGTCGCCGTTGCCGCCACCAGCAGGTACTTGGCCGAGGACGCTCTCGAGGCGATCGATGTCGATTACGAGCCACTGGATCCCGTGTCCGATCCCTTTGCTGCGATGTCCCCCGACAGCCCGCTCGTGCACGATGACAAGGGCACGAACGTCATGATGCAGCGGGTCTTCACCTGGGGAGATGTCGACGGCACGTTCGACGATGCCGCCCATGTCTTCACGGAGAGCTTCCGGTGGAACAGGGTCGGCGCCAATCCCACCGAGACCTACGGGACCGTCTGTCAGTGGGATCCGCTGTCCCTCGAGCTCACGGTTCGAGGCAGCATCCAGTCCCCTTCATCGTTCGCTCTCGGTCGCGCGGCCGACCTCGGGATCCCTTCGAACAAGGTCAACGTCGTGAGCACCCCGCACGGCGGGAGCTTCGGCGGGAAGGGTGGGGCCCGTGCGACGACCATAGTGTGTCTTCTCTCGCGCAAGGCGGATGGCAGGCCGGTCAAGTGGATCGAGGACCGGACGGAGTATCTGACAGCCGGGGGCAGCCAGGCCTGGGACCGCCACTACGAGGTGTCGCTCGCTGTCGACGAGGGTGGCCGCGTGACGGGGCTCTCGGTGAAGCTCGTCGACGACCTCGGTGCGTCCGGGGAGGGTTTCGGCGCCATAAGCGCCGCCAAGCCGCTGGCGGCTTTCACGGGACCCTACACGATCCCCGTGGCCCGCTACGACCTAACGCTCGTCGCGACCAACAAGCTTCCCGCGAGTCCGTATCGGGGGATGGGACCACCCCCGCACTTCTTCGTCCTCGAGCAGATGATGGACATCGCGGCGCGTGCGCTCGGCGTGGATCCCGCCGAGTTCCGCCGCCGCAACTTCATCCGTCCGGACCAGTTCCCGTACACCATCCCGAGTGGCAACGAGTACGACAGCGGCAATTATGAGGAGGTGCTCGACAGGGCTCTCGACCTCGCGGGCTACGAGGATCTTCGCAAGTTCCAGGCCGAGGCGCGAGCCGAGGGTCGCCTGGTAGGGATAGGCGTCGCGAGCGCGATCGAGCCAGGTGTCTTCGACTGGAACGCCTACGCCATCGTCGGCATGCCCCAGACGGGAGTTCCGGAGGGGGCGACAGTCAGCATCGACGTCATGGGAAACGTCACCGTGCGCGTCGGCTTCTCGCCCGAGGGGCAGGGCCAGTACACGCTCGTGAGCCAGCTCGTCGCCGACTACTTCGCCGTCGAGATGGACGCGGTGCGTGTCGTCCAGCTCGACACGCAGTCGGCGCCGCCATCGTTCGGCCCCGGTGGCAGCCGCCTCGGTGTGGCCATAACCGGGGCGGTCCTCGGCGCATGTGAGCAGCTTGCCGAGCGGATGCGCACGGTGGCGGCCGGACTTCTCCGTGCAGCCGTGTCGGACGTCGAGCTCCACGACGGCAAGTTCAAGGTGCGAGGCAGGCCCGAGGCCGAGATGAGCGTCACACAGATCGCCGGCACGATGCTTGCGAGGAGCGACCTGCTGCCGCCGGGGATCGATCCGCGGCCGGAGGCAACCTTCGTCTGGACGGCTCCCGGCAGGACAGTCGCAGACGAGGAGGGGCGGGCGAAGAGCTACCTGACCGCGGCTCAGGCGGTCCACGTTGTCATGGTCGAGATCGACCGGGAAACCGGCTTCGTCGAGATCCTCAGGTACTGCCTCGCCGACGACTGTGGAACGAGGCTCAATCCGGTCGTCGTCGAGGGGCAGACGGAGGGGAGCGTCGCGCAGGGCATCGGCGCCGCACTCTTCGAAGAATACGTCTACGACGCCGACGCGCAACCTCTCACGACCACCTTCATGGACTACCTGATGCCGACCGTCTATGAGGTGCCTCCGATGGAGAAGGTGGCCGTCGTGACACCGTCACCGTTCACCCCGCTCGGAGCCAAGGGGTGCGGTGAGGGCGCCATCCACACCACGCCGGCGGCGGTCATGTGTGCCGTGAACGACGCTCTCACCCCGCTCGGAGTCTCGGCGCGCGAGGTGCCGGCATCCCCGAGGAGGGTCTGGGACCTGATCCGAGATTCGAGGGAGGACACGTGAGCGGACAGGACCACTTCGTGGCGCTGTCGGAGTGCCACTTCATGAACCCGGCGACGATCGCCGAGATCAGCGGCTACTACCCGAACGCGAAGCGTTGGTGGTACAGCGTCCAGGGAGTCTTGCGTGCATGGTCCGGAATCGACCCGTCCGAGAAGCGGCCGCCTCCGATCGCCGAGACCCTGATCGGTTACATGGATGAGGCCGGGGTCGACGTCTGCTTCTGTCTTCGTGAAGGGATGATGGACATCAGTGGCGGGACGATCTCGATGTCGACCAACCAGTTCATGCTCGAGCAGATCGCCCCATACCAAGACAGGATGTATCTAGAGGCAATGGTCGGGCCCATCCTGAGGCGAGGGGTCGAGAACGCGATCTGGGAGCTCGACCACCTCGTCACGAACTATGGCGCCCGCCTCTGCAAGGTGTACCAGCCCGAGGACAGTGGGCCTCTCGACGACAAGCGGATGTGGCCCTTCTACGAGAAGGCCTGTGAGCTCGACATCACTCTCACGGTGCACACAGGGATGTCGTACGTCTATCCGCAACCGAGCTCACACACACATCCGGACACCCTCGACAAGGTGATGCTCGACTTCCCCGAATTGCGAATCGTCGCTTACCACATGGGGTGGCCGCACACGGAGGAGCTGATCGGTCTCGCCGCCAAGCACGAGAATCTGTACCTCAGTTTGTCGGGTATCGTTGGATGGTACGAACGTTCTCCGTACAGGGGCTACCACGCAATCGGAACGGCATTGCAGTGGGTGGAGCCGGAGAAGATCGTCATGGGACATGACTTGCCCTTCGTCGACATGAAGCGGATCGTCGACTGGGTACGGAACCTGCAGATCCCCGAGGAGCTGCAGGACAACTACGGATATACGGAGATAACGGACGACATGAGGGCCGGATTCCTCGGTGAGAACCTTGCAAGGCTCACGGGGATAGAACCGAAGAAGAGGGTCTGAAGCCCCCTCATCTTCGTCCTCATGAGAAGTGAACGGGATGTGTCGTGAAACCTCAAGCGTGCATCGTCGGAATCGGTGAGACGGACTACTGCCGCAAACCCGGGTCGAAGATGTCCAGGCTCAAGTTGCAGCTCAAGGCGTCGTCACATGCGCTGGCGGATGCCGGATTGAGCCCTGTGTTCATCGACGGAATCATGCCCTTCCCGAACCTGGGCAAGGCCGAGGAGTTCGCAGCCAACCTCGGTTGCGAGAATCTTCGTTTCGCCGTGACGATCAACATGGGCGGTGCAGCCCCGGTCGCGTCCCTGGAGGCTGCAGCGGCTGCGGTAACCGAGGGGCTGGCCAACTACGTTCTTCTCCCGGCCGGGTGGAACGGGTATTCGGGAGCGAGGGTGCGCGAGACAGTCAGCGACGAGGCGATCACCTCCCTTCCCGGGGGAGCGATCGCCAGGGACTACTACCTGCCGTTCGGATTCACGGCGCCACCCCATTGGTATTCCGTCATCGCCCGCCGGCACATGCACGAGTTCGGCACGACCTCCGAACAGCTCGGCGCCATCGCCGTCGCGATGCGCAAGCATGCGCAGTTCAACCCGAAGGCCGTCATGTACGGCAAGCCGATGACGATGTACGACTACCTCGACTCTCCCATGCTGGCCGACCCGTACAGGTTCCTCGACTGCTGTCTCGAAACCGACGGCGCAGCAGCCGTCGTGGTCACCACGATGGAGAGAGCAGCAGATCTGCCGGGCAAGCCGGTGCCGATCCTGAGTGGCGCATCAGGACAGCCCTATCCCGCGGACGAGATCACCAACCGCAAGGACATCTTCAGGACGGGCCTGACGATCGCCGCGCCCGAGGCGTTCGAGAAGGCCGGGCTGACGCCCGACGACGTCGACTTCGCGATGATCTACGACTGTTTCACCTTCGAAGTGCTCCAGCAGATCGAGGAGGTCGGGTTCTGCAAGCGAGGCGAAGGTGGCGACTTCGTGAGCGAAGGCCGGATAGAGCTCGGCGGCGAGCTTCCCGTCAACACCCACGGGGGATTGATGGCGGAGGCCCACGTCCTCGGCATGAACCACATCGTCGAGGCCGTCCGCCAGTTGCGAGGCGATGCGGGCGAGCGTCAGGTTCGGGGTGCCGAGGTCGGGGTCGTGACCGGGTGGGGTGACTTCGGCGACGGGAGCATCGCAATCCTCGGCAGGGAATAGGGGCAGGAGTGGAGGCCGTGACGGAGGCTCGTGATGGCGCAGTTCGATAAGGCTGATGTCGAGAAGTTGGTCGATGGGGTTCTTCCTTGGACTGCTGTTCAGGAGATGATGAAGAGCCCGAAGGATCCGGATCGGTTCGATCAGTATGTGGAGATCTTGCAGGGTCGTGTGGATTGGGATGATCGGATCCTGTTGCCGTTGACGCCTGTGCTCTACATCGTGGCGAAGTCTGGTCGTTCGGGTGAGGGTGCTCGTGTCGTGAAGTGTCGGTGTGGGTACGAGTTCGGTGATTATCGGGTGAATTGGAAGTTGTCTGCGTTGATCTATGTGCGCGATGACGAGGAGAGTCTGTCGGAGGTGTATCTGGGGCGGGAGTTGCCTGATCCTTCGTGGGTGCAGGTGCGTGAGTATGTGTGTCCTGGTTGTGGTTCGATGTTGGAGGTGGAGGCGGTGCCGCGTGGGTGTCCGCCTGATTTCGATTTTCTGCCGGATCTGGACACTTTCTACGAGGAGTGGTTGGGTCGTTCGCTTCCCGACAAGTACGAGTTCCGCGACCTCACGCCCGAG
>QWHP01000239.1 GCA_021404985.1 Actinobacteria bacterium ATB1 | reverse complement strand
GAGGATGCCGTCTGCAACGCTCCGGAAGAGCTCCACGGCCTCCTTGTCCTCGTACACGATCGGCTGGTCGGTGTGGTTCGCGCTCGTCAGAACGAGAGGCCCTGCGAAGATGTCGAGAAGCAGCGCATGCATGGGTGTGTACGGGAGGAACAGCCCGATGTCACCTATCCCCGGCGCGACGCACGTGGCGATCGGTGTCGGGTCCCGCTGGGGAACGACGACGATTGGAGCGGCTCGCGAGACGAGGATCTCTTCGGCGCCGGCGTCGAGCTCCGCGCACACCCGCGCCCATTCGAGGTCCGGAACCATCACGGCGAGGGGCCGGTGCGGGCGGCGTTTGCGACGGCGGAGCTCCGCGACCGCGCGATCAGAGGTGGCGTCGCAGGCGAGGTGGTAGCCCCCGAGTCCCTTGACGCCCAGAACTCCGCCCGCCTCGAGCGCAAGGGCAGCAGCCCGGACGGGCTCCTCCCCTTCGAGACAGGCCCCGTCCGGGCCTAGGAACGTCGCCTTCGGCCCGCAGGCCCCGCACGCGTTCAACTCGGAGTGGAACCTGCGATCATCAGCGGATTCGAACTCGACACGGCAGTCGGGACACATCTCGAACGCACGCATCACGGTGCCGTCACGCTGCCACGGGGCATGGAGGGTGACGGTGTAACGGGGACCGCACTGGGAACAGCCGACGAGCTCGTAGCCGTGGCGTCTGCCACGGGGATCCCGCATCTCGTCCAGGCATGCGGCGCACACCGCCGTGTCGGGCACGATCGGGGGGGCGGCAACCGCGCCTGCGCCACCGACCGTCTCCCGGATGCCGAAGCCGACACGGCCGACAGCGTCTGTCTCGACGACGACACAGCTCTCGATCCGGCCGGGAGCCGGGAGCTCGTGGACGAGACGCAGCAGATACCTCTCCACGTCCGCCTCGTCGGCCTCGAGGGTCATCACGACACCGTCGATGGCGTTACCGACCTCGCCTGCGATCCCGAGCTCTCGGGCAAGACGCACGGCGAAGGGCCTGAAGCCGACTCCTTGGACGGCGCCGCCGATCCTCACCTCGCGCGCTGCCCGCACCATCAGCAGATTCTCGGAAGTGGGTCACCCACGAGCTGGTCCACGACACGCTTGCCGCCCACGGCGGTCTCGAGGAGAACCACTCCCGCGGAGTCCTCGGCCACCGTACCGACGACTGCGGCGGCCCCACCGCCCTCGAGCCTCCTCAGGGCTTCGACCGCCGAATCGGCCTCGTCCTCCGGCACGACGGCCACGACCTTGCCTTCGTTCGCCACGTACAGGGGGTCGATGCCGAGCAGCTCGCAGGCGGCCCGAACCGTGGGCCGGATGGGAAGCGCTGTCTCGTTCAGCACGATCCCGGCACCACTTCCCGCTGCGAGCTCCGCGCAGACCGACGCCAGCCCGCCGCGAGTCGGGTCACGCATCCACCGCGTTCCGGGTGCGGCCTCGAGGAGCGCTCTCGTCAGCTCCGTCACGGTCCCGCAGTCGGAGCGAACGTCCCCTGCGAAGGCGAGCTCTCCTCTCGCGAGGAGCACCGCGGTCCCATGGTCTCCGATGTTTCCGGACACGACGACTCGGTCCCCCGGCACGACCCTGTGTGCCCCCAGGTCGAGTCCCTCGGGAAGAAACCCGATCCCGGCCGTGTTGACGTAGACACCGTCTCCCCTGCCGCGCTCGACGACCTTGGTGTCGCCCGTCACGATCGCCACACCGGCTTCCGACGCCGCCGCGGCAATGTCGTCGGCGACCTTGCGCAGCTCATCCATCGCGAATCCCTCTTCGAGGATCAGGGCGACGGAGATCCAGCGGGGGTCGGCCCCCATCACAGCGAGATCGTTCACCGTCCCGAACACGGCGAGGCGGCCGAGGGAACCACCCGGAAACTCACGCGGGGTGACGACGAACGAATCGGTCGTGAAGACGAGGCGCTCCGCTCCGGCGGTGTGGAGGACCGCGCCGTCCTCCTCGCGCCGCAGCTCGTCACTGCCGTACGACTCGAACAGCAACCCTTCGAGCAGCGCCGCCTGCGCTTTGCCTCCTGCTCCGTGTGACGACGTGACCGCACGATCTCGCACGACGGGTCGGTCCCGGAGACGTTCCGAGATCGAGCGCGGCACCTCGGCGCGGGTACCGCTCATGACGCCACGGTCCCGTCCGAGCGTAACCCTTGGCTCCCGTAGGAGTAGTAGGCGGCGCAGGCGCCCTCAGCGGAGACCATGCAGGATCCGATCGGATGCTCGGGAGTGCAGCCAGTGCCGAACACCTTGCACTGCCACGGCTTCAGGGCCCCCTTCAGGATCTCTCCACACTGGCATGCGCGGGCATCCTCGAGCCGGACACCCGGCAGGTCGAATCGGACCTCGGCATCCCAGTCCGAGAACTCCGGCCGGACGGCGAGGGCGGAGCTGGCGATGGAGCCGAGCCCGCGCCATTCGAAGTGGGGGCGAACCTCGAAGACCTCGTCGACGAGGGCCTGGGCATGGCTGTTGCCCCCGGGGGTTACGACGCGGCTGTACTGGTTCTCGATCTCTGCGCGCCCTTCGCGCAACTGCACCAGGATCATCTCCAGTGCCTGGAGCAGGTCGAGGGGTTCGAAGCCCGACACGACGAACGGCTTGCCCCATTCCCGAGGGACGTACTCGTACGTCCCGGTACCGATGATCGCGCTCACATGGCCCGGACCTACGAACGCGTCTATCGACTGCCCGGGAGCCTCGAGTATCGCCAGGATCGCGGGGTTGACCAGGACGTGGTTGCAGTGGACGGCGAAGTTGGCGACTCCCTCAGCCCGGGCTCGGAGGATCGTGGCTGCCGTGGGAGGTGTCGTCGTCTCGAAGCCGAGTGCGAGGAAGACGACGACTCGGTCCGCTTCACGACGTGCGATATCCAGCGCGTCCATTGGGGAGTAGACGATGCGGACGTCGGCTCCCTTCGCCTTCGCCTCGAGGAGAGATCCGTTGCGTCCTGGCACGCGCACGACGTCGCCGAACGTGCAGAGGACCACACCATCGTTCTCGACGAGGTGCCGGACATCGTCGATCCGGCCCATCGGGACGACACAGACAGGGCAGCCCGGTCCGTGCACGAACTCGATGTTGTCGGGCAGGAGCCCTGGCAGGCCATTCCGGTAGATCGTGTGCGTGTGACCCCCGCAGATCTCCATGATCTTGACGTGCCTGCCGAGCTCGGCGCCCACGGACCGGATCGCATCGAGCCGGTCCGTGCACAGGTCGCGGTCGCGAAACTCGTCGACGTAGCGCATCAGCCGCCCCTGTCTGTCAGATCGGCTGCGGTCCGCAGGAGATCGAGCGTGGCCTCGGCCTCGGCGGGGTCGAGGAGCGAGATGGCGAAGCCGACGTGCACGATCACCCAGTCGCCGACCTCAGGGGGTTCGGCGAGGAGCATGATCGAGACGCGGCGGCGGATCCCGTCGAGATCCACCACCGCCTCACTGCCCTCGACATCGACGAGCCGGCCGGGCACTGCGAGGCACATCAGTCACCCACGGGATGGCGCTCGAGGGCTGCGGCGACCGCATCGACGAGATCGTCGAGCGCTGCCACCACCGTTTCGGACAGGCCGTGGCCGAGGGTGAAGTCCCTCCCGCCTATCCCGACGAAGAGCCCAGCGGGCGGACAACCAGCGACGGCCGATGCGATGCGCAGAGAGTCCCGCAGCGGGAAGGTGTGCGTCGACACCGGCCCCTGTGCGGTCCCGTCCAGGATGGCGTCGAGTCCCGCGGTCATGACCTCACCCGGCGAGAGGCCCCTCACGGCGTCTACGACGACGCACCAGTCGGAAGGGCCGACCGCCATGAAGTCGTCCGGCGCAGGGGCTCGTGTCTGTCTCACTTCCACGTCGGGAACGAGAGTCTCGGAGAGCCTTTCCAGAGCCGCGAAGGCGACCCCGTCGTCCCCTCGCATCGGCTCGCCGCATATAAGGAGGTGACGTGTCACCCGAGCTCCTCGAAGGTCACGTCCAGGAAATGGGTCGCACAAGAGATGCAGGGATCGTAGCTCCGTACGAGCTGCTCGAGCCGGTGAGTCAGCTCGTCGACCGCAAGCCCGAGGACTCCGGGGACGAACGCCTCGATGTCACTCTCGATCATCCCCTGGTTCTGGCTCGTCGGCGGAACTATCTGCGCGCTACGCACGTTGCCGTCCTCGTCCACCTCGTAGCGGTGGAACAGGAGGCCGCGGGGAGCTTCGGTCGACCACGCCGCCACTCCGGAACGTGGGGTCCACTCGACGGCAGGGCTGGCGGGGGGACTGTAGGCCTCGACGATGTCCACGGCCTCGCTCGCTGCGTGCAAGATCTCGACCGCCCGGGCAGCGATGCTCCAGTAGGGATTGGCTCTGATCCGCTCCACCAGACCCGTCCGGTCGAGCGCGGCCTTCGCCCTGGGATGCAGCGCTCCCGCGCACTGCACGACCCGGGCGGACGGCCCGACCAGATATGTCGTTCCCTGCGAGGTCCGGGCATGGAGAGCGTTCGTCTCCGGTAGCTGCATCTCAGCGAACGCGTCGCGCCACGCCCCGTTGGCGACGTCGGTTCCTCGGGTCGTGCGTATGCGGCCGTGGTTCAGTGGGTACTCGTCCTCGTGCACCAGCGAGACGAGCTCGACCTCGCGCTCGAAATCGGGCACTTCGAAGCCTGACACCCAGTCGAGTGTCGCCTCCGACCATTCGACCGCGTGGGCGAGCATGTGGCGGAGGTCGTCGAGCTCGCGCCGTTTCGGCACGCGGGAGAATCCTCCGACCCGGACGGAGACCGGATGGATCGCACGTCCGCCGAGGAGTGTGAGGATGTCGTTCCCGAGCCTCTTGAGCTGCAGGCCGCGAGAGACGATCTCGCCGTGGTCCTCCGCCATCTCGACTGCCGACTGGTAGCCCAGGAAGTCGGGAGCGTGGAGCAGGTAGACGTGGAGGGTGTGGGACTCGATCCACTCACCGCAGTACATGAGCCGGCGCAGCATGCGGACCGCGGGATCGACCTCGACACCGAAACAGTCCTCGAACGCGTGGACTGCCGACATCTGGTATGCGACCGGACAGATCCCACAGATGCGAGCCACGATGTCGATC
>QWHP01000238.1 GCA_021404985.1 Actinobacteria bacterium ATB1 | reverse complement strand
CGTTCGGGCTTCGACGTGGCGAGCGAGATCACGCTTCCGGGGACACCCACGGTCTGGTGCCTGGCCCGCACGCCTTGGGCTTGATGGTTTGCACCGGTGTCTCGGGCGCGCCCCACCGAGTCCTGCTCGTGGTCGGGCTGGCGGGATTTGAACCCGCGACCTCTGGTCCCCCAGACCAGCGCGCTAACCAACCTGCGCCACAGCCCGGCAAACGAGCATCGTAGCATCAGCCTCCGAAGCCCCCCCTTCCCCTCGCCTGCAATTTCGCTCTGGAAGGGACGGCGGGACGTCGAGGCCCCGGTCCACTATGTTGTGCGACACGGCCCGGTCCACGGGCGAGGCTGCAACAGCGGAGAGCGATGACATGGGTCGAAGATCCAAAGGCGGTTCGGCGGTGATCGAGGCGTATGAGGCGGAGGCCTTGGAGGAAGCTGCCGACGAGGAGCTTTCGCGCAAGGAGCGGAAGAAGGCGAAGAAGACGGCGGCGAAGGCCCAGGGCAAGTCCGAGAAGGCGGCTGGCGGCACCGCCGTCGAGGCTCCGGCGGAGACACCCAGCGGACGTAAGGCCAAGAAGGCAGCGCGCAAGATGCGCCGTGAGGCCAAACGGCTGCGGAAGGACGCTAAGAAGCAGTCAAGGGAGATCCGCAAGTCCGCGAAGGCGCGGGCAAAGGCCCTGCGCAGCGAGGCGAAGGAACTCCGCAAGGGCGTATGAGAGAAGCGTCGCGGGGAGGCGGGTCCGCCAGGGCGTCGCGACGGCGAACCTGCGTTCAGAAGCGTCCGGTGAGCCAGACGATCCCCTGCACGATGCGCACTCCCAGGTAGATGGCGAAGGCGACCGCCAGGATCATCAGTGACACGGGCATGCGGGCCTTCTTCTGAGCCACTCCCGTCTCGTTCCCCGACAGGTCGATCTCCGCGGCCGAGTCGCTGCCACAGTTCGGGCAGGCGCCCCTGGGATTGGGCCAGACCCATCCGCATTCGGGGCATGTCCTTGGCATCGTCTCTGCTCTTGGCTCGGGATGGATCGGGATTCAGACCGGCGGAACGCCGTGGCGGCGATCGGAGAAGTGTCGCTCCTTCCAAGCGGCCGCCGCCAGACGGGCGACCAGCTCACGCCGGAGGTCGGCGGGTTCGACAACTGCGTCGATGACGTTCTCCGAGGCGAGGCGCAACAGATCGATGTCCTCAGCGTACTCGCGGCGTCTGTCGTCCACGAATGCCTCTCTTTCGGCTTCCGGCAACGCCTGGATCTGGTTGTAGAAGACGGCGTTGACGGCTGCTTCGGGCCCCATGACGGCGATCTCGGCCGTCGGGAGGGCGAGGGTTGCGTCCGGCTCGAAGCCAGGGCCGGCCATCGCGTAGAGGCCCGCACCGAACGCCTTGCGCACGACCACGCAGACCTTCGGGACGGTTGCCTCGCTGACGGCAGAGATCATCTTGGCGCCATGGCGGATGATCCCTTCTCGTTCCACGGCACTTCCGATCATGAAGCCGGGCACGTCGGCGAGGAAGACCAACGGGAGATTGAAGGCGTCGCACAGCCAGATGAATCGTGCCGCCTTGTCAGCCGAGTCGACGAACAGGACGCCGCCCTTGCTCATCGGCTGGTTGGCGACGACGCCTACGGGTTCACCCTCGAGGCGGGCGAACCCGATCAGGAGCTCCGTCGCCCACTCGGCCTTGATCTCGAGGAACGAGTCCGCGTCGACAATTGCCTCGATCACATACCGCATGTCGTAGGAGGCCTTGTCGTCCGAGGGAACGATCTCCGCGATCTCGCCGGGATCGCGGGAGGGGCCCGCAGGCGACAGGCCGAGAGGTCTGAGGCGCCAGTTCTGTGGCAGGTAGGAGAGGAACTCCTTGGCGACCTCGATGGCGTCCTCGTCGGTAGCGACCCGGAAGTCTCCACAGCCCGATATCTGGGTGTGGACCCGGGCACCCCCCATGTCCTCGAGCGTCGTCTGCTCCCCCACGACCATCTCGGCCATCCGGGGTGACCCGAGGTACATGGAGGCGTTGCCGTCGACCATGATCACGACGTCGCAAAAAGCGGGGATGTAGGCCCCGCCGGCAGCCGACGGGCCGAATAGACAGCAGATCTGGGGAACGCGGCCGGAGAGCTTCACCTGGTTGTGGAAGATGCGACCTGCGCCCCGCCGCCCGGGGAAGAGATCGACCTGATCGGTGATTCGAGCGCCCGCCGAGTCCACCAGGTACATGCACGGTATGGCCTGGCGGTAGGCGAGCTCGGTGATGCGCACGATCTTCTCCACGGTTCGTGCACCCCACGAACCTGCCTTCACCGTCGGGTCGTTGGCCATCACCGCGACGATGCGGCCATCCATGCGACCGGTCCCCGTCACGACACCGTCCGCCGGCAGATCCTGGGCGAGGGCGTTGGCGTAGAGACCGTCCTCGACGAAGCTCCCCTCGTCGAGGAGCAGAGCGAGTCGGTCGCGTACGAAGAGCTTCCCCTGCTCCCGCAGCTTGACGTGCGCCTTCTCCGACCCGCCAGCGTTGATCCGCTTTGCGAGCTCGTGCCAGTCGTGTGTCATCTGCGTCGGCAGGCTAGCGCCGCCGGACAGGGCGCACATGGGCGGCGGCTGACGCCGCCGGGAACGGAACGCACGTGGGCGGATCCTGTCATCTCTGCGATGTCTGGATCCACCCAGGTGGCTGGCCGGGGGGGAGACGGGGACCTGCGCGGAGGACCTGACTCGGGAGGGTCCTACCGACGAGGGTCTCCGCTAGACGGGCACACGCGAGGAGACGGTCGAGGTCGACCCCGCAGTCGATGCCCATGTCCTGGAGCATGTGAACGGCGTCCTCGGTCACGATGTTGCCGGTGGCACCCGGCGCGTACGGACACCCCCCGAGGCCTCCCACCGAGGAGTCGAATCGTGTGACCCCTTGGAGCACCGACCAGAGCAGGTTCGCCAGGCCCGTACCGCGTGTGTTGTGCAGGTGCATAGTCACCCGCTCGCGTGGCAATTCTCCCGGGGATTCGACGTCGAACGCGTCGAGCACTGCCTGGATGCGCGTCGGCGTGGCCATCCCAGTCGTGTCGCCGAACGCCACGCCGCTGCAGCCTGCGGCGAGGAGGAAAGAGGCGATGTGCGCAACTCGTGAAGGATCGACATCCCCCTCGTACGGGCAGCCGAAAGCCGTCGCGACCACACCCTCGACGGGGATCCCCGCCGCACCCGCCAGCTCAAGGATCTCGACGATCCCGGACAGGGACTCGTCCGTGCTGCGCCTCACGTTCTTGCGGTTGTGCGTGTCCGAGGCCGAAACGACCACCTCGACCTCGTCGACCTCGGCGACAAGGGCTCGTTCCATGCCACGCACGTTCGGGACGAGCGCCGAATAGCTCACATCCGGCATCCGTCGGATCCTGGCAAGCACCTCCTCGCTGCCCGACATCGCCGGAATCGCGTCCGGATGGACGAACGCCCCGACCTCGATCCTGCGCAGGCCGGTTCCGCTGAGGGCATCTATCAGCCGCACCCTGTCTTCGATCGGGAGAGGATCCTCGTTCTGCAGGCCGTCACGCGGCCCGACCTCCCGGATGGAGATGGTCGAAGGAAACCTCAGAATCCCGGGGCCCAGGCCGGTCCTGCCTTCGTCTCGCATCCTGCCTCACTTCCTCGTCCGGACAGCGAGGCGGATCGGTGTCCCGTCGAACCCGAATGCCTCGCGGATGCTTCGCTCGACATAGCGCTGGTAACTCGCCGGTAACCGTCTGTTCGCAAAGAGGGTGAACGTGGGAGGGGAATGCCGGACCTGGGTTGCGTACCGGATGCGAGTGCGCCCCCTGGAGGCAATCGGAGCAGGATGCCTCTGTTGAGCGTCCTCCACGACCTTCGTTACAGCAGCGGTGGGGACCCTCTTCCTATACGACTCGAGGACGGCCCGGAGGAGGCGGTCCAGCCGGTGAAGGTTCTGTCCCGTCTTGGCGGAGACGCGCAGGACCGGTGCCCAGCCCATGAAGTGAAGGCGCTCTGCTGCCTCCTCGGCGACCGCAAGCTTCTCGTGCTGGTCGAGAAGATCCCACTTGTTGAGAAGAACCACGGCTGCGCAGCCGGCGCCTTCAATCTCCTCGGCAACCTTCTGGTCGGCGAATGTGACACCCTCGGTCGCGTCGACCACGAGTAGGGCCACCTCGGCGCGCGCCAAGGAGTGCAGTGCCCGGACCCGGCTGTAATACTCGGTACGGTCGTCCACCTTCGCCCGCCGGCGCAGACCCGCCGTGTCCACGAACCGCCACACGGAGCCCTCGAACTCGACGACCGTGTCGACCGAGTCCCGAGTCGTCCCGGGGGCGTCGTGGACGATGGAACGCTCGTCACCGCAGAGCCTATTGAACAGGGTGGACTTCCCGACGTTCGGACGCCCGACGACCGCGACCGAGGCAGCGACCTGTTCGCTGCCCTCCGTTTGCGCCGAGCTCTCCGATGCATCGTCGGGCAGGGACTCCACGACCGCGTCGAGGAGGTCGCCCGACCGCCGTCCGTGGAGCGCTGACACGGGTCTGGGCTCCCCTACTCCGAGCGACCAGAAGTCCGCCAGATCTACCTCGGCCTTGGCGGCGTCGACCTTGTTGACCGCGAGAACGCAGGGCACACCGGACTTGCGGACGAGTCTGGCGGCCGCGGCGTCCTCCTCCGTCGGGCCGACCCCGGCATCGCAGACGAGCACGATGACGTCGGCCTCGGCGATCGCCCTTTCTGCCTGCTTCCTCACCGCCACGCTGATTGGGTCACCCGGTTCGGCCTCCCACCCTCCGGTGTCGACCACGCGAAACTGCACACCGCCCCACTCGGCCACACGCTCCTGCCTGTCGCGCGTGACACCCGGTTTCTCCTCGACGATCGCATCGCGTCGCCCGATGATCCGGTTCAGGAGAGTCGACTTGCCGACATTCGGCCTTCCGACGATCGCAACCTGTGGAAGCCGTGACACGATCGTCGTGCCTTTCGGTCCGCTCACAGGCCCACCGCCTCTCGGAGGCCGCGGGCGTTTGTCGCCACCACACGCAGCTGCCGGCCGCAACGCTCCTCGGCGTCGACGTTCAGGCCCATGCGCGCCTTGCTAGCGGCGAGCGCAAGCTCCGT